>JAVLFR010000216.1:0-4653 GCA_046052785.1 Limnohabitans sp.
GTGCCTGCTCTGCTCCGCCGTCGCTTCGCGCCTAATGTCGCTGCCGCAGGCACACCCCACACCGCTTGACGCGTGAGTCTTGGGTATTCATACAAAACGCGGTGAGTAACTTCGGTATTTGTTGCGACCATGTATGCGTGAAGCAAAAATCTAGGCGAGCCTAAAGCAGCGAAGCGGGAAGGGCGGTGACCGCGGCAGCGACATTAGGCGCGAAGCGACGGCGGAGCAGAGCGGTGACCGCCCTTGCCGCTTCGAGGCACCCAACTTAAAGAGAAGACAGAGCCGAAGAAATAGCCGCCAACCGCATCGCATCCATACGCGCCCCAATAGCAGCCCCTTGCAGACCCTCTTGCAACGCTTGCGCACTGACAGCCGCACTGTCCACCGACTGAGCCGCCTTGAGCAACGCAGCCAATCGAGGCTGTTGCTGATAAACCTCGTCCGCTTTGCCCAATCGCCCACGCGCATCACACGCGCAGGCTTGCAACGCCAACAAGAACCGCTCGGCTCGTCGCAACGCATCACAGCGAAGCAATAAGCGCAACACCGCCTCTGCACCAAAGCCCAAGCTCTGATGGATGTTGCCGTGCTCGCGCGCCACCAACTCGGCCAGCTCTTTGCAGGCCACGGGCACGCGCCAACGGGTGCACAAAGCGCGGGTGAGTTTTTCGCTACGTTGCTCGTGGCCAATGTGGCGTGGCAGCACGTCGGCCGGTGTCGTGCCTTTGCCAAGATCGTGGCACAGGCAGGCAAAGCGCACTTCGAGGGGCGCGTTTGTTTGGGCTGATACATCCAGCACCATTTCGAGGTGAATGCCGGTGTCTATTTCGGGGTGGTATTCGGCGCGCTGGGGCACGCCGTAGAGTCGGTCGACTTCGGGGAGCAGGCGTTGCAAAGCACCGCATGCGCGCAGCACTTGCAGCATGCGTGAAGGCTGGGCACCCATTAGGCCGCGCGACAACTCTTGCCACACACGTTCGCTCACCAAAGCATCGACTTCGCCTTCACTCACCATTTCGCGCATGAGCGTCATCGTCTCGGGTGCAACGGTGAAGTCGGGAAAGCGGGCCGCAAATCGGGCCAAGCGCAGGATGCGCACGGGGTCTTCGCGAAAGGCCTCAGTCACATGGCGCAGCACTTTCGCGGCAATGTCGCGCTCGCCGCCGAAGGGGTCGGTGCGGTTGCCGTGCGCGTCTTGGGCGATGGCGTTGATGGTGAGGTCGCGGCGTGCGAGGTCTTCTTCTAGCGTCACATCAGGTGCCGTATGCACCGCAAAGCCGTGGTAGCCGCGTGCCGTTTTTCGCTCGGTGCGGGCCAGCGCGTATTCCTCGTGCGTGTCAGGGTGCAAGAACACTGGAAAGTCGCGACCCACGGGCTGATAGCCCTGAGCCACCAGTGCCTCGGGCGTGCCACCCACCACCACCCAGTCGCGGTCAGATCCTGCGAGGCCCATCAGGGCATCGCGGACTGCGCCGCCGACCAGGTATGTTTTCATCAATGGCCTGGTATGAACAAACGTTGGATGGACTTGGGTTCGGCAATGCCCAACGCTGACAAGCCAAGTGCATCTGAGTTGGCGATGTTGTTGACCTTCATCGAGTCCAAGTTGTCGCGGCTCATCAGTGTGGGGCCAGGTGCAAACTCCATCAACAGGGCTTGCAGCCATCCAATGGCGTAGGGCAGAGGGATGACGGCGCGTTCTTTGCCCACCCAATGCCCAGCGAGTTGCACCAGTTCAGCCAACGTCAAGATGTCGGGGCCGCACAGCTCAAACAGATGGTCCTCGGTGCTCGGTGTGTTGACGCAATGCACGATGGCCTGCGCCACATCGTGCACCCACACCGGCTGAAAGCGGGTGTGCGCGCCCGCGAGCGGCATGACGGGGAACACCTTTTGCAGCTTGGCAAACAGGTTGATGAACTGGTCGTCTTTGCCAAAGATCACGCTCGGGCGCAGCAGGGTCAAAGCCAGCGGCGCTTTGGCTGCGGCCGCTAGCAAGGCCAACTCACCCCGTGCTTTGCTGCGCTGGTACATCGAGGGCCCGTGCACATCAGCCCCTAGCGCACTGATGTGAATCAGTCGAGTCACGTGTTCTGCTTGGCAGGCGCGCGCCAAGTTGGCAGGCAAGGTGACATGGGCTTGGTTGAACTCTTCTTCTGTGCCGTGCAGGATGGCGATGAGGTTGATCACCACATCATGGCCATGCACCAAGGCTTGCAGTTGTTGGGCGTCGTGCACATCGGCTTGCACCACGCTGACGCCAGGCATCATTTGGATGTGGCGCGCAGGCAAGCGGCGGGTGGGGACGGTGACTTGGTGGTGTTGCAGGCTGAGGCGTGAACACACATGGCGGCCGACAAAGCCGCTGCCACCGAGAACCAGAATTTTTTGAGGCGTAAAAGTTTGCATAAATCACACTGTAGCGCCAAGCCACTAGACTGTGGTGACGCAGGATAATCACACCATGAACCAACTCGACGCCCTCAAGCAATTCACCGTCGTTGTGGCCGATACGGGCGACTTCAAGCAGCTCGCTCAGTTCCAGCCGCAAGATGCGACCACCAACCCTTCTTTGATTTTGAAGGCGGTGCAAAAGCCCGAATACCTGCCTTTGCTCAAAGACACTGTCTCGGCACACGGCAACGAGCCCATGGAAGCACAGATTGACCGTCTGTTGGTGCGATTTGGCTGCGAAATTTTGGCCACCATCCCTGGCCGCGTGTCCACCGAGGTGGATGCGCGTTTGAGTTTTGACACTGGCGCCACGGTGGCGCGTGCCAAACGCATCATGGCGCTCTACGAGGCACAAGGCGTCAAACGCGAACGCGTGCTCATCAAAATCGCCTCGACGTGGGAAGGTATTCAAGCCGCTGCCGCGCTCGAGCGCGAAGGCATTCGCACCAACCTGACTTTGCTGTTCTCGTTCGCCCAAGCGGTGGCGTGTGGTGATGCCAAGGTGCAACTTATTTCCCCCTTCGTGGGCCGCATTTACGACTGGTACAAAAAATCAGCTGGCGCTGCTTGGATCGAGGCTGACAACGCCAATGCCAACGACCCCGGCGTGAAGTCAGTCCGCGCGATTTACAACCACTACAAGCGCCACGGTATCCCCACCGAGGTGATGGGCGCGAGCTTTAGAAACGTGGGCCAAATCACCGCGCTGGCAGGTTGCGATTTGCTGACCATCGCGCCTGAGTTGTTGGCGCAATTGGGCGCCTCCACTGAGCCATTGGCGCAAGCCTTGAGCGCACCTGCGGCCATGCAACTGGACTTGCCAGTGGTGCACCACACCGAGGCGTCGTTCCGTTATGCCATGAATGAGGATGCGATGGCAACAGAAAAGTTGGCCGAAGGCATTCGCGCTTTTTGCGCGGATGCGGTCAAGCTGGAGGCGTTGATGCATCTTTGAGCAGCATGCATCGCGTGAACTCTGCAAATTCGCCAAGATGTCGGGTGATGATGTTGAGCGTGATGGGCAGTTGCAGCGTTTGGTATTCGTGAACAGCCACGTTACGAAAGCCGACCATGCGTTTCATAGCGTCGGCCAAGGGTGGATCTATCCAACCAGCTTGCGCAAGCAGTGCAAAGACATCTCGGGCACTTTGTGGCAAGCCCAATGACTCTCGACGAATGATGTGATGCCCCATGTCCAGCGCTGCTTCGCAGGCGCGTTGGATGTTGAGAATGGCGGCATCTTGGCGTGTGAAGTTAGTGGCAAAGCCGCTTGGGTCTGCCATGTATTCTTCGTGCGCGCGCGCCACACAGCGCTCAATTGAAGCGGCTTTGTTGAGTAAGACGTCATCTGCCATAGACGGTTCCTCGCTCCATGACTTCATTCACCAAGCGTTGACGCGCTTCATCCAGATAAATTTTTTCATTCAGCATGGCAGCTTCAAAAAGCCCTGCACGCACATCTTTGGCCCACAAGCGTTGGCCTTGAATGAGGATTTGGTTTTGCATCACCGTGCTGGCGGCTCTTAAATCCAATAGATCAACGTGACAGCCGGCAACATCAGCCAGCTCACCCGCCAACTCAAACAACAGCAAGGGATCCGCATAGCCTTCGACCAAAACAGCCAAATCAAGGTCACTCTCGGCATTGACATAGTGACCGGCATCCTTGATGCGGCTGCCAAACGCATACGCTGCCATCAACGTGGGCAGGCGTTTTTGCAAAAGCGTAAGGAGTGACTTGGTATCCATGCATCTATTGTGAAGCATGTGAACAGACGAAAAAATCCCCGCAGTGCGGGGATTTTTATTGGGTTAGTCAGTCTGCCAAAAAGCATCCCGACGCAGCATGAGAGTACAGGGCAAGGCGCAGACGCGCTGACAGTGGCATGGCCACGGCAAGCGGCTGCAACGCCGCCCTGTGCTCTCAGGCAAGGCGCATATTTACATGCCCATGCCGCCCATACCACCCATGCCGCCCATACCACCCATATCAGGCATGCCGCCAGCACCAGACTCGTCTTTCGGCGCTTCAGACACCATGCACTCGGTGGTCAACATCAAAGAGGCCACAGACGCTGCGTTTTGCAGTGCGGTGCGGGTCACTTTGGTGGGGTCCAAGATACCCATTTCGATCATGTCGCCATAGGTGTCGTTAGCAGCATTGAAGCCGTAGTTGCCTTTGCCAGCCAAAACAGCGTT
>JAVLFR010000217.1:0-6514 GCA_046052785.1 Limnohabitans sp.
TGAGCCTGAGCCTGAGCCTGAGCCTGAGCCTGAGCCTGAGCCTGAGCCTGAGCCTGAGCCTGAGCCTGAGCCTGAGCCTGAGCCTGAGCCTGAGCCTGAGCCTGAGCCTGTGCCTGTGCCTGTGCCTGTGCCTGTGCCTGTGCCTGTGCCTGTGCCGCCAAATTAGAGGCAGTATCCTCTAACGGGCTTACTTTGAAGTCTGGCCTAACACGCAATCCGTTGTCAGTGCCACCCATGAACTCATTCAAGTTGGCCTCTTGGCGCTGCAAATTTCTAACGATTCTTGGGGTAATCGACAAAAGAATTTCGGTTTTTTTATCGGTGTTTTTTCGACTTTTAAATAAATTACCTAATATTGGTAGGTCGCCAAGACCTGCAACTTTATTAATAGTTCGATCGGTTGAGTTATTGATGAGACCAGCAAGAATTTGATTTTCCCCATCTTTTAAACGCAGCATAGTGCTGGCATTTCGATTTCCAACCCTGTAGGCGACAGAGTCGTTCACTTTTATCTCGCTGACAATATTACTAACTTCAAGCGCTACACGGATTGCTACATCACCGTTCAAATAAATAGTTGGCTCAAGCTCAAGTTTGAGTCCAACATCAATATAGGTAACAGTTTGTGAAGTGGCAAATCCTGCAACACTCGGAATGCTAGTGGAAGTAAAAGTCGGGACTTTATCCCCGATCAATATTTTGGCTTTTTCTCTGTTGACAACTCTGACTCGGGGGCTGGCCAAAATATCAAAATCAGAATCGCCCCCCTTTGCATTGATACCACCTAAAGCAGCTTTATTAGTAATTATGTTATTTGCGCGTATATTTGCCAGATTAGATAAAGTAGCACCAGACGGAAGCACAGTTAAATCAACGCTTGTAGGCAATGCAATGCCAAGCTCCAACATCCGCTCGTGGGTGACTTCCAAAACCTCCAACTCCAACATCACCTCTGGCTCTGGTTGATCTTGTAAGGCAATGATTTTGTCAATCATCAGCAAAGCCTCAGGGCTGTCACGGACGATCAACATATTGAGCTTTTCATCCACCACGATCTCTCTTGATTTCATGATGGTTTTGAGTGAATCTGCCACGCCTTTGGCACGGGCGTTTGTCAACATGAAGGATTTCACAACGGTTTGCTGATAGTCCTTGGCCTTTGCTGAATTGTTGGGATAAATCAGCAATGTCTTCTCATCCATGACCTGTTTTTCTAACTGATTGATCGTCAGCATGGAATAAATTGCGGCTTCCACCGTTGTATTGTTGAGCTTAAGCGTGATGGGCTGATCCAGTTTCACATCTTTATCGAAAATAAAATTCAACCCTGCCGTCTGCCCAATCACAGTGAACACTTGTTGAATATTGGCATTTTGAAAATCAATACTGATTGGCTTTTGAAAAGCTGCGGACAAAAGCCGATTTAAGGACTCGGTAGATGCTGTGGCGTCAATTTGCAGTAATTTTTTTCTGGCTTTTGTGTCCGATGGATTTTCGGAAATTATCAAATTGAGCTTAGCTTTGGCTGCCTCTAAATCTTTAGATTTGACCAATACTTCAGCCTCATCAAACAACTGTTCGTGTGCGAGCAGAGTTTGAATTTTTTTTACCCCATCGCCCGCTTTGAGGTTGCTTGGGAATCTTTTGAGAATTCTCTCGTAGCCAGCCTTTGCTTCAACCAAATCACCTCGGTCAAAAAATTTATCAGCTGAAGCAAATTCCGCCTTGAGGTAATTGGCATCTGCATTTAGTTTTTCTTGGCGAGACTTGGCAGACATCTCATTTTGAGCGCTGGCGCCGCTAAACATTGACGTTGAACCACAACCGCCCAACAGCAAGCAAAAACAAGCAGACACAACAAAGCTACCCCCTCGAAAGAGGACAGGTTTTTTGAAAGTGGGCTTGCAAGACATAAAATTCAACCTGTTTTGTTAATTAAATACGCCAATGGCGATGTCTTGCTTGGTATTTAAAGGCAAATAGACAAGCGTCATTTTGGGTGGAGAGATGGACTCAACCACATACTGCGAACCGATTTTTGTGCTTTCGGCAACTACCAAGGTCTTGTCACCTTCGGCTAAAAAGACCTTGATCTCGTTACCAATTTTTTGTTTTCCAAGAAATTTGAAAGGCAATGGTGGTGCAGTTGGGGCAGGTGCCACCACGGGAGCCGTTGATTTTTTGACAGGCGGCACCCATGATTGCGGGTTGAAAAGAGCGGAAAGGTATTTACGTTCTGTCAAGGGCTTTAAAAGTTCTTCACGTTCCTTAAGTAAAGTACTTTGAATGGGCTTGATGCCTGGGTATTTTTCTTGCCCTGCAGCCTGATCTCTTTGAGCCACAAACTCTAAAGGTTGGGCGTCGACAGACAACGCTTCTTCCTGCGGCAATGAAGGCATGAAAAAAGCTAGGTAAATGACACCAGCCAAAATAGCAATCAAAATGAAAATTCTATTTTTCATTATCAATAGTTGGCTTCGTTTGAAGCCAATGAATCAAAGTGCAAAGTAAAGACAATATCGGCTTGAACACCATCATCTTTAACGCTTTCACGCCGAATCGAAAAGCTGTCCAAGGACGCCCAAGGCAACTCCAACAAAACTTGGACAATAAATTTTTCAATATTGCCGTACTCAGCAGCGACTGGGTAGGTGATTTGGTATTTGCTGATGTTGGTAGATTTATCTAGGGTCCATTTATAGTCACCCACGGGCAGATCAATTTGATTTTTAAAGGCAATTTCAAATATTCTGTTTAAATCTTTCTCCACCACCTTTTTACTTTGAAAAAGCTGTGTGATTTCTATTTTGTTATCGCTCGGTATCTCACCTTTAGCCCGTTCCAACCTAAGCGACTCTATTTTATTTTTCAACAGCTGATTTTCGGACAGCATATTTTTTTGATCGCTATCGTTTAAAAAAGCCTCAACAACCAACCCGATAAGGATAAGAAAAACACCCAGCAACATTAGCACCCAAGCACGTCCCTTGCGACTCAGGAGTAACTCAATTTGTATGGCTGTGGACTTGAATGCATTGTTCATCTTGGAAAAGCCCCCACCCAATACGCTTCAATCTCAAACCGAATGGGCAATAACTCCTCGCTGACGTTGACTTCATGGTGCATCAGCTTAATATCGTCAATCACTTTTATTTTTTTTAGTCCTTCAAGGTAGTTTGTCATTTGCGCGCTGTTGCGCGCCTCGGCCACTATTTTGATGATGCGGGTATTGGTATCTGGATTAAATTCAAGCAGCGCTACTTGGCTGGAAGATCTGCTATCAAACGCCCTCAGCAGTTCGCCCCAAGGCAGGTTTAGCTGACTCGCCACCGTTGTCAGCGCCTCTTGGTTTGTATTATTTTTTATATTTTTATCAGTCTTCTTTTTATCGGATTGCAGGGCACTGATTTGTTGCTGCAATGTTAAATTTTCTTCGCGCAAAACCTCTGTCACCGAATTCATCATGGACACATAAATTGCTAGCCCTCCCACAGCGCCAAGCGTCACTACGGACAGCGCTAGAAATGCAACACCCGACTTCAGCAACGCAAGTGCAGGTGTTTTGGGGGCAAATTCAATGTCAATGATTCGCATAGCCTCAAGCCTCGCTTGGGGTTAATTCGACGGCAGGGACGATGCTGATGACATCTGGGTAAATAATGCTCAATACTTTAAAGATGACGTGGTGATCTTTGGTGTGCTTGAGCCAATTGAATTCATTCAAAATTCGAGGAAAGTAAACCTGCTTGGGGCTAGGCAGATTCATGCGCAAGGCCTCCCGATTCAAAAGCGTGATGAAATTTTGTTCAGAAGATATTTCATCCGTTTCACAGGAGATATGGCGATAAGCACACACCACCCTTTGGGCATTCGTGACTGTCAAAGATAATCTACCGTTTTCAAAAGTCACCATCCAAGTGTTGGGCGGTAATATGTTTCTCCATCGGTTGAAAAGCATGACTGAATGCGGCGCAATTTGCCGCCATTGCAACTGACATTTTTTTGCAAGTCCGTCCAGTGCAAAAGCAAGATTGTTGGGTATGGCCGAGGCAAGAAATGGACGGTCGGTTTTCCAATCCGCCTCTATTTGCCAAGCTGCAGGTGAATCACCATACAAAGCTTGGAACCTAGCCGAAACTGCGGCCTTCAAATCATCTAGGCTTTCTACATTTTGCGGCGGCTCGACTACCCATTGCCGAACCAACTCATCGCTGATGACCAGTGTCGTTGCACACTCAGTTAAATTTTTTTCGTGAATGACGCGGGCCATTTGCTCACATTGGCTTTGAAAATTGTCAACCGTTTTTGCAGGCGCAAAATTTTGTGTGATCAATTGCGACTTCTTGTTCCACCATATGGCGTGCTGGTGCATAACAAACGCCTGCGAACTCAGGCTGATGGTCAAATTTGAATATATCCATTTAAGCATTGAGCGTCACCCGCATAATTTCTTCTAGGGTTGTTTTGCCTTGTTTAACTAAAAGCAAACCTGACTCTCTTAGGGAACGTGTCCCGTTGCGTCTGGCTGCTTCTTTCACCATGCGAATGGGTTTTTTTTCGACGATGAGTTCCCTGATCTCATCGTCCAACAGCAAAATTTCTGCAATCGATTTGCGTCCCTTGTAGCCCGTGCCTCGACAGTCGCCACAACCCAACCCTGTTTTAAATTGGTAATCTGCAATGGCCTCAGTGCTTAGGTTGGCTTTTTTTAATTCGTGAACAAGCGGTTCGGCGTCTGTCATGCAGTGTGGGCATATCGTCCGCACCAAGCGCTGCGCCCATATCCCGTTGAGGGCAGAAACAAAGGCATAAGGATCGATACCCATGTGTGTAAAACGACCAAACACATCAAAAACGTTGTTCGCGTGAACTGTGGTCAACACCAAGTGGCCCGTCAAAGCCGACTGAACCGCGATTTCAGCCGTTTCTTGGTCACGAATTTCACCCACCATAATTTTGTCTGGGTCATGGCGCAAGATAGAGCGCAATCCTTTGGCAAAAGACAAACCCTTTTTTTCGTTGACAGGGATTTGCAAAATCCCAGGCAACTGGTATTCAACTGGGTCTTCAATCGTGATGATTTTGTCCCTGCCGTTGTTAATCTCCGTTAAGGCAGCGTAAAGGGTGGTGGTCTTACCTGAGCCCGTTGGCCCTGTGACCAACAACATGCCATAGGGCTCTCTTGCCAACAAGCGAATGGTGTCTAGGTCGCTGGGCTCAAAACCCAGTGCTTCCAAAGTTAAGGAGCCATTGGCTTGCACCATCGCGCGTTTATCGAGAATACGAATGACGGCATCTTCACCGTGGATGCTTGGCATGATGGAGAGTCGCATGTCTACTTCACGACCGGAGGCGTCGACCCTGAAACTGCCATCTTGCGGAATTCTGCGCTCTGAGATGTCTAACTCAGCCAGCACTTTTAAACGTGATACGACTTGCTCGGCATTCTCAAGCCCTGCACTGTGGGCAACCAGATCCAACACGCCGTCGACGCGGTACTTGACTGTCAAGCCCTGTGGGGTTGACTCCAAATGGATGTCTGAAGCGCCAGCTTTCAGCGCGTCATACAGCGTCGAGTTGACTAACTTGACAGCTGGGCTGACGTTGTCGCTGATGGAAGCAAAGGACAAAGATGCCGGCTTTTTACCCTCGACAGAAACAGCTTCATCGTCTTGGTTTAAGTGGTCCATCGCTTTGACGGACTCTTCACTTTTTGAAATGAATGCATCAATATCTGATGACAACGACAGACGAAAAGAAATGGGGCCTTTGGCTTGCATCTCAAGCCACACCGTCAAATCAATATCAAAGGGATCGGCCAAGATGCCAATCAGCTGCTGCTTGTCATCTCGCATCAACAAGCAATGGCGTTGCATAGCTTTAGACAAAGACAGCAGGTCAAAGGCTGGCAACAGTCGATACATCTCAACGGTTTGAATCACCCGCCAGCCAAAATGCTCGGCCACTGCGTCGATGACTTGTCGGGCCTCAAGCTTTGACGCGTTTTCAATTTCAGCCATCACAGCCCGTCCAGACGCCTTAGCCGTCGCCTGCGCTTTGTGAATGAGATCAATCGATAAGTTGTTGGGACTCATGAAATGCTCCCTGCCAAATCAAAGATAGGCATGTAAAGCAAGACCACGATGAGTCCCACCACAATTCCAATAATGGCCATCAACAAAGGCTCGAACATGCGGGTAAAACGCTCGACCCAGCGGGTAATTTCACCATCATAAAAAGCAGCAGACTGCATCAGCATGCTGCCCATATCACCCGTTTTCTCACCCACGCGCAGCAAACGCAGAGAGATGGGTGTCGTCAGCTGATGGGTTTCAAATGCCGCCGAAATGGATTCGCCAGACTCAATTTTTTGCCTTGCTTCCAAGAGCTGAAATCGAATTTTTTCTGACACCATGCCCGCGACAGTTTGCATGGCATGGACTGCCGGAATGCCGCCCTCCATCAACATGCCCATGGTCAGGTAAAGCCGAGACAGTTCATAAATCTTTAAACG
>JAVLFR010000218.1:0-3860 GCA_046052785.1 Limnohabitans sp.
GTGGCATAACCACGGCTGCTTAGCTTGTCAGCCATGCCAGCATTGGGCTGCCAGACAACGGCGTCCCGAATGGGTTGGGGTTGATTAAACAAAGTCTGCACCGCCCAAGATCAATTCGCCTGAATCAGACAACTTACGCGCCTTGCGCATGATCTGCTTTTGGGCATCTTCCACATCGGCCATGCGTTGTGGGCCTTTGGCTTCCATGTCGTCGCGGAACATGCCGCGCGCACGCTCGGACATGTTGTCAAAGAAACGCGCTTGGCAGTCGTCGCTGGCGTTTTTCAAAGCCATCATCAACAAGTCAGGCTCCACCGCACGCATGAGCACCTGAATGCCTTTGTTGTCCACACTGACCAAGTTCTCGAAGGTGAACATATTGTCTTGAATCTTGAGCATCAAGTCGGGGTCGATCTCGTTCAAGCCGCCCATGATGCTGTTTTCCAAGGCGGTCTTGGTCATGTTCATGATCTTGGCTGCCGCTTGGACACCGCCAAAACTCGACGACTGGGCCGACGCGTTCTTAGAGAACTGTTGCTTCATGATGGCTTCGAGTTCGGCCATCGCAGACGGTTGCACCGTGTCCAAACTGGCAACACGCTGAATCACCTCAGGGCGTGTGTCAGCGGGCAAATAGTTCAACACATCGGCCGCGACTTCACTCTCTAGGAGCGACAAAATAATGGCCACCACCTGAGGGTGTTCGCCACGAATCATGTCGGCAATGCCGCGCGCGTCCATCCAAGACAAGATGTCCAAACCTTTGGTGCCTTGGCCTGGCATGATGCGGCCCAACACGGAGGCGGCCTTGTCTTCACCCAGCGCCAAGCGCATGACTTTTTCAACATAGTCCGCACCACCGATGCTGACGTTGTTTTGATTTTTCAAATGGTCGACAAACTCGTCGAGCACAAAGTTGACCGCCTCTTGCGAGAAGTTGGCCACTTGCACCATCGCAGCGCCGAGCGCCTGCACTTCTTTGGGGTTAAGAAATTTGATGATCTCCGCCGCCTGCTCTTCGCCGAGCAGCAGCATCAACACAGCAGCACGTTGGGTGCTGGTAATGTTGGCAAGCTCATTGCGGAGCTTGTCGGTCATCACAAGGGTATCGTCAGCCATGATTCAATTCCTCACTAAATATTATTTCTCGATCAAGCTCTTGAGCACGCCCGCCACACGGGTGGAGTCCTCGGCCATGATCATGCGAATCAATGCCACTTTATCGTCATACGAGTTCGCTGTGTTGAGCAAATCTGCAGAAATCGATTGTTTCTTAGGCTTCATGCTGGCCATGCGCGCCTTGACCGACTCCAGCGACTCACCTTCTTCAATTTCAATGTCCTGTGCGGGCTCTTCTGGCGATGCAGCCGCGGCCTTAGCGGCTGCAAGCTCGGCAGCCATCTGCGCATCACGTTCTGCACGCAGGGCTTCTTCGCGGAGTCGCGCCTCTTCGGCGGCGAGCGCCTCGGCCGCGGCTTTGGCCTCAGCAGCCAAACGCACTTCTTCAGCGGCCTCAGTGGCTTCTTTGGACAAACGGGCAGACTCTTGGGCCGCACGCATGGCTTCTTCAGAAATACGCAGCATCTCACCTTCGTGTGTCATCTTCGCATGAGCCGCCGCTGCTTGCGCCGCCGCATTTTCTGCGGTGGCCACATCAATCGCCATCTGGGCTTGGCTGGTCGCGGCATCCGCCGCCGCCGCTGCCAAGGCTTTGGGGTCAATCTCGGGTGACAACAAGCGACGAACCATCGGACGCACCACAGTCAACAAGATCAACAAGAAGATACCGCCCACCACAGCCGCATTCACCATCACTTGGTAGTTTTCGTCGCGCCACCAAGGAATCACAGTGGGGTCGTACTGAGGCTCAAACTTGGTGCCCACCACGGTGACCACGTCACCACGGTCGTTGTTAAAGCCCACAGCGCCTTTGACCAATTGGTTCAAACGTTCAATTTCTTCAGGGGTATAGGGTACGGATGTCGGGGTTGAACCATCGGGGTTCTTTTCAACCTTGGCACCTGGCGCCACGGGGCGCTCGTTGATCAGCACACCCACACCAATCTTGGTGATCGTGCCCATCGCACCTTTGGTGTGGCGCACCGCACGGTCGAGTTCATAGTTTTTGGTGCTGCGCGCCGTCACTTGCACGCCTTTTTCGCTCACGCCCTTCAAGGGATCGGCGTTGGTTTGCGTGGTGGCTTGCGGGTTGGTGGGGGCGGGTGGCGTGTTGGACAAGGCACCAGGAATACCAATCGCATCGCGGAAGGTGTTGCGGTCTTCCACAAACAGTTCTGATCGGGTCTTGGGGCCCTTGTCTTGTGAGTCAAAGTCTTCGGTGGTCACTTCGGTTTGTGTGAAGTCCAAGCTCATGCTGACCTGCGCCGTCACGTTGGTCTCGCCCACGATGGGGGCCAACAGCTGAATCAAGCGGGTGCGGTAGAGGTCTTCCATCTGTTGCTTGTGGGTCAACTGCTGCGCAGTCAAGCCCAAAGGTGCTTCCGTCAACATGTCGTTCATCAAGCTGCCAAAGTTGTCCACCACCGACACGTTTTCGGGGGCCAAATAAGGCACGCTTGAGGCCACCAACTGAATGATGGCTTGTACGTTAGCCGATGAGATGGTGCGTCCTGGCAAACGGGTGATGATCACCGAGGCTTTGGTGGGTGCGCGATCGCGCACAAACACGCTTTGCTTGGGGGCGGCCAAATGCACACGGGCGGACTTGATGCCGCCAATTTGCACAATGCTGCGCGCCAGCTCTTGCTCCATTGCGTTGTTGTAACGCACCTGCTCCATGAACTGACTGGTGGTCATGGCAGGCATGTCTTTGAGGTTGTCCATGCCCGAGGCTTCGGTGCGTGGCAAACCTTTAGAAGCCAGCAACATGCGGGCTTCTTGGTAACGGTTGGTGGGCACAGAAATTTGTCCTGTGTTGGCATCCACCTCGGGTTTGTATTCGGCAGATTTCAGGGCTTCAATGGCCAGCTGCTTGTCGGCATCGTTGAGCATCAGCACCAACGGACGGTAAGGCGTGGGCTTCATCGAGGTGAAGAACACCGCCACCGACATCAGCAGCATAAAGATCACCACAAAAGGCAGTACCTTGCGCACGCTGGGTTGACGCAGCACGTCCATCACCACCGCGCCAGGACCTTCTTTGGCATTGATCCAGGCGGGCATGCGTGACCCACCCGCGACGACAGACCCACCCGTGGAGGATGTGCCCGTGGTTTCTAAGCCGTTGGCCATGGGCATGCCCACAGCGTTCATGTTTAAGCTTTCTGTTGCCATATCAGTCTCTCAATCCCGTATCAAACAGGCATGTTCATGATTTCTTCGTACGCTTTCATCACTTTGTTGCGTACTTGCAAGGTGGCTTCAAAAGCCAGCGACGATTTCTGCATGCTCAGCACAACTTCGGTGAGCGGCACTTCTTCGCCACGGTCATAGGCCTCGGTCATCGCATCGGCCTTCACATCCGCCTCGTTGACTTTGTCGAGCGCGTTCTTGACCGAGTCAAAAAACGTGGGTTGCCCCACCTTGGTTGACGTTGGCTCATTGACGCTGGCAGGTGTGGTGCCAAGTGCTTGCGATTGGTGTGAACGCAGCGTTTCAATCATCGATTGAATGTTGGCGTTGGAGATGCGATCAATCATGCTGAGACTCCTTCATTCATGCCACGGGTGCGCATCTGTGCCAGCTTGTAGCGCAAAGTGCGTGGGCTGATGCCCAACTTGGCAGCCGCCTCCATGCGGCTATCGGTGCTTTGAAGCGCAGCCATGATCACTTGCAATTCGCTGGCTTTCACTGCGCTGTCCAAGTTCTGTCTCTTATACACATCTGACGCTGCCGACGAA
>JAVLFR010000219.1:0-4918 GCA_046052785.1 Limnohabitans sp.
GCCGAGGTCTCTCCTCGCTAGGCATTCGCCCCACAGACGACCTCGAAGTCTCACGCGATCTCAGCCGCGATCCATTTGTCATCAAAGCTACCCGAATTAGCAGCTTGGCTGGGGTGACCGAACTCATGGGGCGGGCTCAAACCCAAAAACATCTGCCACCGCAACGCACCTTGGTGTTGTATGGCTTACGCGACAAAATTATTCCGCCGCAAACCGTATGCGATTGGTTGACGAATTTAAATGGCGCGGCGCCCGTCGCACACAAAACCGACGTCATTATTTACAAAGAGGGTTGGCATATGTTGACACGCCAACTCAGCGCCCGAGAACCTCTAAAAGATATTTCTCAATGGATACAACACAGTCCTCAGACACATTTGCAAAACACATTACAAGCACAACAAGCAGTTTGTGAAAGCAAATAAACCTCAGCTTTCATTCGCCGCCTTTGCCAACAGCCCAAAGAATTTTGGACTGAAGTATGTACTTTTTAAAGACATCAGTCGCCTGCCTGTGATCAACAGCTTTGATCTTTTGATCCAGCGCCTCAATTGCTTCGAAATCTTGACCGTCATACAAGCTGTTCACAAGTATTGAAGCGAAGCCCCTTTCATCACCCAGACTCGCCTTGCGTTTTTGTAGCCAGGCTGACTTGGATTTTTCAATTTGTTCCGATGTGAAGCCCTCGTCAAGAACCTTTGCGAGTACCGATTGAAGGCTGCCAAGAGCTTGGTCAGCATTGGCGCTTGAGGAAGTCGCAAAAAGCTGAAGGGTTGAGCGATCGTCAAATGCAGATGGGGAAATCTGCATGCCAGATGAATAAGCCAGTCCTTGCGTCTCACGCAACTGCCGCCATATCAAACTACTTGAATTACCACCCAAAGCGTACACAGCAAGTTGCAGTGCGGGAAAGTCAGCTGATTTTGAACTGACAGGTACCACAGTTGTTCCCGTCACCTTAGCATTGGTTTTTCCTGGCAGAGTGACATTGATTTGCTTCACCTCGACGTTCACAGGCGCGTTGGGTGAGGGTACTCGTTCATAAGTGGATGGCGCCGAATCTGAAAGCCCCGCCTTGAGCCAAGCGTCTTTGATGAACTGCGCATTGATGTCACCAACCGCACCCATTCGAATTTGGGACACCTTAGCGAAGTCTTGGGTGCACTTGAGGACCTCTTCATAAGCTAGATTTTTCATCTCTTCAATCAATGCAGGAAACGCCTTAGGTTTGCCCCAGTGACCATCGGGATAGTTATCAAATCTCAAGCGCACTTCATTGTCTGAGACCCGAATCGGGTCAGTCATGGCAGCCTCAAGTGCGGCGACTCTGGCGGCCTTATAACGTTCAAACTCAACCACAGGCATCAAGGGTCTAGCCCAAGTCAGTATCAAAGTATTGAAAGCTTGCAAAAAGTTTTTACGTGGAACTTCAAGGTAGACACCCGCCAGATTGATTTGCCAAATCGCTTGCAACCCTTCCATACGCGCACTCAGTACATCACGGCTTAATCCATTGCCACCGTATCCCATCAAAGCGCTCGCAGCATCACATGCGACTTTTCTATTTTTCAGTTGGGCTGGATTTCCATAGTCGTTTTCCAAAGCTAACCAAACTTTGTCACCCTGCGTTTTTCTCTCAATCAGAGCGACTTGGACTCTGTCGTTGGCCAAATTGAACTTGACGGTGGATTTTGCGATGGCTAAAAGACTGGTGGGCGCAGCATCAGACGACGTAATAAAGCTCTCCCACATCTGTCCTTTGACTCTTGTTTCTGCCTCGGTCGGCTTAGGAAACACCAAAGGCGATGCGTTTTCGGCGTGCTTTAAAACCACATCATTTCTATTCAGCGGGACAACCCACTTCTTTAAAGCTTCATTAGCTTCTTCAAGCGTGATGGATGACACGACGTCACGCTCCCACAAAAACAACCGCCAATCCCCTGCCGCTTCAGACCGAGAGACCAAGCTAGCAACCGCCTCGTGCGAATCGAGAGCGTTATCAAAACTGTTGAGCTCAGACTGACGCGCTCTTTCGAGCTGGGCTGATGTGATGCCACGAAGCGCAGCCTCTTGTATGTGGTTGACAAGCTCTTGAGAAAGCACATCTGCATCTGCTTTTTGATCTGCACGTGCAAACACAATGAACCGCCCATAGTCGGTCTGATTCCAAGTGAAACAACTTGCAGACACCGCTAACTTGCGATCGAGCACGATATCTTTTCGTAAACTCCCCCAATCAGAATCGCAAATAGATGCTGCGGCAAGCTCAAGGGCGTGAGCATCACGCTCCTTTATCCCAGGCAGCTTCCACGCACTTGCGGCGACTGTCGTGCCAGCTGATGAGATCAACTCTGTTTTGATGGTTAAAGCTTGAGGGCTGTCCAGAGTCCAGTTAGAGGGCTTTTCGGTTGGTGGGTTTTTAGCCACGGCAAAAAGCTTGCTAGCCAATGTCAACACGCGTGATGAATCAAAGCTACCCGAGACGATGAGTGCCGCGTTATCAGGTCTGTAATGCTTTTTGTGAAAGGCTTGCAATGCCGCAAATGATGCGCTTTCGATATCGCTTCGCGCTCCAATGGTTGAACGCGAATACCCGTGCCAATTGAAACCATTTCGTGCAAGCGCGGTCAAAACAAGTTGAGAGGGCTCTTTTTCTGAATTTTCAAGTTCATTACGAACCACCGTCATTTCGCTGGCCAAGTCTGCAGCTGTAAATCGTGCACGAATGAATCGATCTGCTTCGAGCCTTAGGAGTTCGTCAATTTTTTCTGGATCAGCATCCACTGTTTCAAAATAGTTCGTTCGATCCTGGGATGTTGTTCCGTTATAACGGGCGCCGAGCTTGGTTAAATCATCTTTAATATTTCCACGCTGACCCGCCCCCTTGAACAGCATGTGTTCAAGCAAATGGGCCATACCGGTCTCTCCATAACCTTCGAGTTTGCTGCCAGATCTAATTAGCAATTCAACGCGAGCACTGGGCGCTGAAGGATATGGGATAAGAATAATCTTGAAACCGTTTGCCAATTTAAAGGAAGAAATGCCAGCGGCCTTCTCTTGGGTGATTTTTTGATGGGTCGCTGTTGATCCAGCAAAAACAGTTGCTGAGATGAAAATACACAGTGCAATGCAGATTTCGATAAGAACTTTCATACAACCAGCTTACCCTTAATCTATGATTGATGAAGTGTCTCAGGGCTTTGATCTACGAACATAACCCTATAAAAAGCTAGGCAAACTCGGATTCAAAATGTTCGTTTAAGCTGATACGCTATCGGTCATGGATACCATTGATCCCACCTATTGCCCCATCTGTCAATCGCCTAACGATTGCGCCATGGAAAAAGCCAGGACCACTGGGGTCGCCTCAGAGCGCTGCTGGTGCGTGGATGCCAAGTTCACGCCTGAAGTGCTGGCCCTTTTACCGCATCCAACGAAAGGCAAAGCCTGCATTTGTGCTCAGTGCGTCAATGGTGTCAGCGATCAACAGCATTGAGCCTCTCATCCACCAGACCATCACGTAACTATTGGGTTGCGACTCGAAAAAGGAGACAAACATGCTCGTACGCCTTTTGTATGTCAGCCAGCCAGTGGGGCCCGTTACAACGACCATCACCACGTCAATTTTAGAAAAATCAAAAATTAACAATAAAAGAGAAAATATCACGGGTGTTTTATGTCAAGGTTCGGGCTTATGGCTGCAAGTCTTGGAAGGTGAGAGACACCAAGTCAATATTCTGTACGCTCGAATCATGGCTGATAGACATCACCATCGCATTGAATTGTTGTCGATGGAAGAAATCACACACAGACGATTTGGCGAATGGTCTATGGCGCTGGTTCGCTTGTCGAAAGACGATCCCATGGTGAAAATGGCGCACCCCGAATTTGATCCTTACAAAGCCTCATCACTGGATGCACTGACCCTTTTAGATGAACTGATCAAAACAGGCAGTCCAATCATCTCCACGTAATTCAATTTTTTGTCAGCCGATCTTTCATATTCCCCAGAATCAAATATTTGCCTATCTCGAGTTTGTCATTGCCCACAACGCAACAACGGACAAGTTCGCAATGATTAATTTTTAAAGTGATGTATTTCAAAATTGATTTTTCCAACTGATCTAGCCTCATTTCTTGAATTGTTGCGCCTTTACGGTGATGAGGCCTATGGCTTGATCTTCGCTTTCGCGGCCTCGCATAGCTTGCTACTCACACTATTTGCTGGGTATGCCTCTAGCTCAGGCGCGCTTGAGCTCGACCGTCTGATTGCAGTTGTCTGGGCTGGCAGTTTTATAGGGGATTCGATCCGCTTCGGAATCGGACGGCGTTTTGGCAATCGTTGGCTTTCACCTTTTCCAAGTATTTACCGCACCAGCGAAACCGTGATCCGACTGGTGGATCGCTACTATGTGTGGCTAATTCTGTTTCACCGCTATCCGCATGGTATTCGTGGTGTCGCTGGTTTTGCCTATGGCATGTCACGGCTACGCTGGTCCACATTCCTATTGTTTAATTTTGTTGCGGCTGGACTTTGGTCAGGTGCAGTTCTCTCAGCTGGCCATGCGTTTGGACACATCTCGGAGAGACTTTTACACAATGCTTTCTCTGGCCTTGGCGTGGTGATGTTGGTTCTTTTCCTCTTGCTGTCATGGCTTCTCAGCAGAAAACTAGAGCGTACTGCCGAGCAAGGCTGACTTGAAAAGTTGACTTCACAGCCGAACCTTTGCACCGGTTCACATCACGCCAATGGCAAAAACGGCATTATGCGTAGCGACATATTTCACACTCTCAAATACCCCTTGTTTTGACACACAATGCGGCGAAAAATTATCAAAATATTAGTTAATTGATAAAAAATCAGCGTCTTCTCTTGGACTGTGGCTTGTCAGATCGGGCATTTTATAAAAAATAAATA
>JAVLFR010000220.1:0-3054 GCA_046052785.1 Limnohabitans sp.
CTTTATTCGCGACTTTATTCATGCGGGCGGCACAGGCGGCCTCCAATGGCATGCGCATGCACACTGGTCGCGCAAGCGTTGGCAACCCACGGTTCAGTTGATTGAACAGTTTTTAACGCACACCCAGCCCAAGTCCGAGCACTTGCTCTTGATCGGCGGCAGCGCTGGCTGGATGATGCCCCCTAGCTGGCTGGCGCGTTTCAAGCGCATCGATGCCTACGACATCGACCCACTGGCCGCTTGGCTGTTTGAGGTGCGCCATGGGCAAGCCTTAAAAGCACAGGGCACCGAGGTGCAATACCACCGCCAAGATGCGCTGGCCGGTCTGAGTGAGATTTTGCAAACGCACCCTTTGGCCTGCATTTGGTTTGACAATGTGTTGGGGCAGCACCGCTTTCGCGTGCGCGATGAAGCACGGGTAGAACGCGAATTAGCGGAGTTGAAACTCACCCTTCATGCACGCCAATGGGGCAGCTTGCATGATGTGTGGTCTGGCCCGACCGATGGGCGCCGACTTCCCGCAGGCTTGAATGTGTGGAGTCACCACATCACGGCGGCAAAAGCCCAGGAAGCGGCTTTTTCGCAAAAGCTGCTGGCCAGCGTAGGCGCCAAAGAGGTGTGGCATGACCACCTCACCAGCCACATCTTTCCCGCACAGACCGCCACCACTTGGATGCCTTGGGCCTTCAAGCCCAACTACTGGCATTGGCTGCAAGCAGGTTGGGTCAGCGCCTGATCAGTGTTTGAGGTTGTAGAGCATGACGCCCGCAGCGTCCATCTCTTTTTGTTCGCGCTTGCGGTGGTAGTCGCGCACCGCCTTGAGGTCTTGCTCGACCAATGTGTCCATTTGGATGCGCTTTTGCTCAGCGGCTTTGAGCGCGAGGCGTTTGACTTCCACCGCATGTTGCGCGTCCATCAAGTCGACATTCACACGGGTGATGAGCGACTGCAGCTGCTGCATGAAGGCCCGAAAATTCAGCGTCTCTGACATGCTGTGCGGGCGGCTCTCGGCTTCTTTGCTTTTCACCACATAGTCGGCCAACAGCAACTGCATGCGCTCGCGGCTTTGCTCGAGATGGTTAACACGCTCGCGCGCATGTTTGAGTTCGACAAATGCCTCGTCGCATTTTTCTTTGGCTTTTTTGGCCAACACGGACCAGGCAGCACGCGGCTTCATGACAGCATGTGGCTGAGTTGTTGACGCGTCATCGCGTAGTCTTCGCCTCTGTGCATGTCTTGGCGAAGAAAGTCCACCATTTGCTCACGCAAGCGGATGGCCTCGTCGAGCTCGGGGTTCGAGCCCGCCTCGTACGCGCCCACTTGCACCAAGTCGGCGTTTTGTTGGTACACCGACCACAAGCGACGCAGTTTGTTCGATTGCTTTAACTCGTCAGCACTCACCAAAGTTTGCATCACCCGCGAAATAGAACCGTTCAAATCAATTGCAGGGTAATGCGCTTGGTCGGCCAAGCGGCGTGACAAC
Source organism: Limnohabitans sp. (assembly GCA_046052785.1). Classification (GTDB taxonomy): domain Bacteria; phylum Pseudomonadota; class Gammaproteobacteria; order Burkholderiales; family Burkholderiaceae_C; genus Limnohabitans. The sequence goes on from JAVLFR010000220.1 coordinate 1,484, forward strand.
ATGACTTGCCCATCGAGCGAGGCACGCGCGATATCCACAATCGGATCGTTGCCGTCATCGCCTTCCGCCAACACGGTGTAAATCGAAGTGATCGAGCCATGGCCATGACGGCCCACCCCACCACGCTCAATCAAATTGGGCAACAAGGCAAACACCGAGGGTGGGTAACCTTTGGCCGTCGGAGGCTCGCCAATCGCCAAGCCAATTTCACGCTGTGCATGGGCCACACGGGTCAAGCTGTCGCACAACATCAACACGTTTTTACCTTGGTCGCGAAAGTACTCGGCAATCACATGGGTCATGTGCGTGGCCTTGAGGCGCAGCACGGGCGAGACATTGGCGGGGGCCGCAATCACCACCGATTTGGCCAAGCCTTCTGCCCCCAAAGATTCAGAGATGAAGGCCTGCACTTCGCGGCCACGTTCACCAATCAAGCCAATCACCACAATGTCGGCTTTGGTGAAACGGGTCAACATGCCCAACAACACGCTTTTGCCCACACCAGAGCCCGCGACCAAACCAATGCGCTGACCGCGTCCAATGGTGAGCGCGCTGTTGATGGCTTTGACACCGACATCCAAAATTTCAACAATCGGCCCGCGCTCCATGGGGTTGAGTGGACAACCCAAGAGGCTAAGCTGATCGGGCAAATCGGGCATGGGCTTGCCATCAATGGGCACGCCGCGTCCATCAATCACACGGCCTAGCAAGGCATTGCCTAAGCGCACCTGGCCTGAGTTGGACATCACGCGCACCGTGTCACCAGGGCCCACGCCCACGGGGTCGGTGAAGGGCATGAGGTACAGGGTTTTGTCGTTAAAGCCTACCACCTCAGCTTCCACGCGATGGCCGCCTTGCCCCATGACTTCGCAGCATGCGCCTAACGGGGCCATGATGCCGCGCGTCTCCAAGGTCAAGCCCACCAAGCGTACCAAGGTGCCACTGCGGTGCGGCTCGGGGGTGCGCAGCTTGGGCAGACTCAGCTGCACTTCTTTGGTAAAGTCGAGCATGTTTTACTTTGTGATTTGAATCATGCCGCGAATGACCGACGCCACACGGGCCTGGTCTGATTCGACCACCATCCGCACCACACCCACTTTGTCTTCGTAGCTGTTTGCACTGTTGAGCAGCTCGGGGGGGATGCTCGGCTTCTTGGCTTTTTGTTGTTCTTTTCGAATGCGTTCTTTGATATCCGCCAACGACTCGCCTTCGCGGATTTCAATCTCACCTGACTCACTCGCGTCCTCTTCGGGCAGTTCTTCCACAGCCGCCTCGACGCTGTCTTCAGGGGTCATGGGCTCAGACGCGAGGTCTTCTATTGGCGTGTCTGGCGTGTCGGTGCTCACAGGCTCCGCCACCACCTCTGGCGCCAACTCGGCCACGGGCTCGGGCACCACTTCGGGCTCAGGTTCGACCACAGGTTTGGGTTTGGGCTTGTCAGGTTTTTCTAACAGCAGCAATTGGTATTTGATTTTGTCCGCACGTTGGGCTTCAAACAATTCAGCCTTGCGCATCATCTCGCGTTCAACCTGTCTCTTATACACATCTGACGCTGCCGACGACTTAATAGG
>JAVLFR010000221.1:0-6824 GCA_046052785.1 Limnohabitans sp.
CCGAGGCTTGGGACCGTGGGACTTGGTGCAACAAGGCCTGGCCATGGTGCCGGAAGGTCGGGGTGTTTTCACACGCATGACGATTGCGGAAAACTTGCAAATGGGGGCGTACATACGCGAGGACAAGCCCGCGATTGCGGCAGACATCGAGGGTGTGTTCACCACCTTTCCGCGTTTGAAAGAGCGCCGCGATCAATTGGCGGGTACCCTGTCTGGTGGCGAGCAACAAATGCTGGCCATGGGGCGTGCCTTGATGAGTCGCCCCAAGGTGTTGTTGCTCGACGAACCATCGATGGGTTTGTCTCCCCTCATGGTGGACAAGATTTTTGAAGTGATTCAAGAGGTCTCCGCCCAAGGCGTGACGATTTTGTTGGTGGAGCAAAACGCCAGCCGCGCCCTGCAAATTGCCCACCGCGCCTATGTGATGGAGTCGGGGCTGATCACTTTGAGTGGGGACGCGCATGCGATGCTGCACGACCCCAAAGAGCGTGCCGCTTATTTAGGGGAGTCATGACCATGTCGACACAGTTAAGTCAAGATGAAATTCAGCATTACCAAACACAAGGGTATGTGATTCCCCGTTACCAACTTGAGCCCGAATTACTGACGGGTTTGCAAGATGCGCTCAACACCTTGATTGCCAAAAACCCAGGTGTACGCCCCGAAAAACTTGTGAGTGCGCACATCGAGGGCCGCAATGACGAAGGCGTGCATGGCAGCCAACGATTTTTAGAGCTCGCCATGCATCCCCCCATTGTTGATTTGGTCGAGCAAGTTCTCGGTCCAGACATCATCCTGTGGGGTTGTCACGTGTTTTGCAAACCGGCCAGCGAGGGGTTTGAGACGCCTTGGCACCAAGACGGTCACTACTGGCCCATCCGCCCTTTGGCGACTTGTACCGTGTGGGTGGCGCTCGAGCCCAGCACGCGCGCCAACGGCTGCTTGCGCGTGATTCCAGGCTCGCACAGCCAGCAACTCTTGCATGACCATTTGCATGAAGATCGACACGATTTGGTGTTGAACCAGCGCATGGCCGACGGCACGTTTGATGAGTCGCACGCGGTGGATTTGGAGTTGCAGCCGGGTCAAATGTCGATGCACGACGTCTACATGATCCATGGCGCGAAGGCCAACACCTCCACGCAGCGCCGCACGGGCGTGGCCTTGCGTTTCATGCCTGGCAGTTCGTTGTTTGACCGCCATCTTCGTCCCATGGATGGCAAGACAGGGGTGCCCGTGAGCTTTGGCACGCGTCCCTTATGGTTGTTACGTGGCCAAGACCAAACGGGGCGCAACGATTTTGAGGTGGGTCACCGCTAAAACTTTGGACGGTTCAAGCTTCCATCATCCAAATTAGCACTTGTTTGACCACAAAGCCGAGCATGCCAAACGCTAACACCAAAAACAACACAAAGGTGCCAAACTTCCCAGCCTTGGATTCACGCGCGAGCTGAAAAATAATGAACAGCATGTACAGCATGAAGCCGCCCACACCAAAGGTCAACCCAAATTGGGCAAATTGTTCTTCAGTCATACAGGCTCAAGGTGCCGAGGGGGCGTCAGTGACCAAGTCTCGGTAAGCATGCCAGCTGGCATGGCCCAACATGGGCACGATGGCGAGCAGGCCTAAGAAAGCCGAGCCAATCCCCAGTGTCGTGAACAAGCACAGCAGGCCCGCCCAACAGGCCATTGCAAAGGGGTTCATCGCGACCACACGCCAACTCGTGAAAACGGCTTGCGCCAAGGTGAGGCTGGGGTGTTCCAGCAGCAAGGGGATGGTGACCACCGTCGACGCAAACATCGGTGCCGCAATCAGTGCGCTCATCAAGACCCACATTTCAAACAAGCCCAGAGTGGGTTGCAACACCACCAAACGCAAAAAATCAGCCGGGGTGTGGACGCTGGCGGGCAGTAGCCAGTGGACCAAAGCGGCAGAGCACAGCAACCAACCGGCGCTGGATAATGCCAACAACACACCAAAATGGATCAGGCGTTTGTCACCACAGGTCCAGAAACGAAACGCGTCGGTCAGGGTGGCTTCTTCGCCACGCTCGAGGCGGCGGCTGAGCTCATACAAGCCCACGGCCAAGAGCGGGGCCACGATCATGCAGGCGGAGAGCATGGCCGCGATCCACCAAAACTCATCGCGCGCAAACCAAAACAAACTGCCGCCCATGATCACCAAAATCAAGCCATGCGTCACACCGGCGGTGGGGCAACGTTCCATGTCTCGCCAAGCCAAAGCGAGCCAATGCAAAGGGCGCATCATCTCAATATCTTTGACTTGCATTTTTTCAATCCACACGGGCGCCGCTGGCTTTGACCACGGCTTCGTATTTAGACAGTTCGTCGGTCATGAATCGCCCAAATGCTGCAGGAGTGGTGGGCACGGGTTCTGCCATCAGGCTGGCAAACCGTGCTTTGGTTTCAGGTGCGTTCAAAGCCTCCACAAAAGCTTGGTTTAGCCGTTGCACCACGGCAGCGGGTGTGCCTGCAGGGGCGACCAAGCCCCACCAGGTGTCCACTGAAAAGTCTTTCAAAACTTCAGACACTGCGGGCGTGTCTGGCAACGCCGCGCTGCGCGTGGGGGTGGTCACCGCGAGTGCTATGAGCTTGCCACTCTTGATGTTGGGCGCTGCGGTGGCCAAGTTGTCGAAATTGAAATCCACATGCCCTGCGAGCAAAGCGAGTTGCGCGGGGTTCCCCCCGTTGTAGGGAATGTGCACGGCAAAAATCCCTGCGCGTGATTTGAATAGCTCGCCCGCCAAATGACCCGCACTGCCATTGCCCCCCGAGCCATAGTTGAGCTTGGCGGGGTTGGCGCGGGTGTAGCGCAAGAAGTCTTGCAGGGACGTGATGTGCAAGCGCTTGGCGGTGTCGGCATTCATGACCAACACATTGGGCACGCGCAATATTTGCGTGATGGGCGCAAAGTCGGTGGCCGCGTTGTAGGGCATGCGGCTGTAGAGCCACGGGTTCACGGCATGTGTGGCGGTGGCAGCGATGCCCATCACTGAACCATCAGGAGTGGCCTTCGCCACGGCATCTGCGCCGATGTTGCCGCCAGCACCTGGGCGGTTTTCGACGATCACCGTGCCTAAGCTATCTTTCACGCGCTCCGCGAGGACGCGCGCGGTCACATCAATCGGACCGCCTGCGGCATAGGGCACGATCAAGCGAATGGGTTTGGACGGCGTTTGTGCGTGTGCCAAGCCCAGGCTAAGAAGACCCAGGGCGAGTGCTTTGAGGCTTGACTTAATCAATGCGGGCTCCAGAGCGCTTGATGATGGGCGCCCATTTGACGGCCTCATCTTGAATCAATTTCGTGAATTGCTCAGGCGTACCGCCGACGGGCTCAAGGCCAGCAGATTTCAGACGTTCTTTGACCGATGCATCACCCAAGGCGGCATTCAATGCCGCGTTGATGCGATCCACCACCGCGCGCGGGGTGTCGGCTGCCACCAACACACCATTCCACGCCAAGGCCTCAAAGTTTTTGAGCTCGGGGACGCCACTTTCAGCCACGGTGGGGACGTCGGGCAGCAGCGGGTAGCGTTGCGCGCTGGTGACGGCCAAATACTTCAATCGGCCTTGTTTGACTTGCGGCGAAATGACGGTGGGCACGGAGACGATGAATTGTGTGTCGCCAGCCATGGTGGCCATCACGGCAGGTGGGCTGCCATTGAAGGGAATGTGGACGGCGTAGGTCTGGGTGACTGCCTTGATGTATTCCATGGTCAGGTGCGATGAGCTGCCATTGCCCACTGAAGCAAAGTTGTATTGACCGGGTGCGGCCTTGAGCAGCGTGATGGCCTCTCGCATCGTGTTGGCGGGTAACTGGGCGTTGACGGCAATCACGTTGGGCTGCGAGGTGGTGATCATGACCGGCTGCAAATCTTTCAGCGGCTGGTAGGGTAGTTTGGGATACAGATAGGGCGCAAATGCCAAAGGACCATTGAACGACATGACCCAGGTATAGCCATCAGGCGCTGACTTGGCGACTTCATGGGTGCCCAAGGTGCCACCGGCTTGTGGTTTGTTTTCCACCACCACTGCTTGGCCCAAGTTGTCTTTGAGTTTGTCTTGCATGGCGCGCGCAATCACGTCGAGCGACGAGCCTGCTGGGGCCACCACCACCCAGCGAATGGGTTTGCTGGGAAAGTTTTGGGCTTGCGCGTTGGACAAGCACAGTCCCGCAGCCAGACCTAGCCAGGCAGGCAAGTGACGAAGCAGGGCGTGGCGTGAGTTGGGTGTGTGGTTTGACATGGTTAGCGCTCGTTATTTGGCTTTGTCGGCCGCAGAGGTGAAGGAATCTGCGTAGAACTCATCAGTTGGCAAACCTGCTTGTGTGTAGGCAGCGCGGGCCGAGTCCACCACAATCGGCGCACCACAGGCATAGACCTGATGGCCGCTGAGGTCAGCGATGTCTTGCAACACAGCGGCATGCACAAAGCCTGTGCGACCTGTCCAGTTGTCTTCTGGCAGGGCGTCCGACACAACAGGCACATAGGTCAGGTGGGGCATGGCGGCCAATTGCGCTTGCACCCAGTCGTGCATGTACAAGTCGGCGGGGCGGCGACCCCCCCAGTAGAGTGTTGCGGGACGTGAGATGTCTTTGTGCTGCATGTGCTCCAAGATAGCTTTGATGGGCGCAAAGCCTGTGCCTGAGGCCAAGAAGACCAAGGGTTTGTTTGAGTCTTCACGCAAGAAGAAGCTGCCTTGCGGGCCTTCAATGCGTTGAATTTCTTTTTCTTTCATGGCGCCAAACACGTGGTCGGTGAATTTGCCGCCTGGCATGTGGCGAATGTGCAGCTCAATGGCGGGAGACCCCTCCACCAAGGTGTGGGGGGCATTGGCCATCGAGTAGCTGCGGCGGTCACCGTCACGCAACAAGAAGTCGATGTACTGGCCTGCGTGGAACTTCATCACGTCGTTGGCGGGAAGCTGGAGTTTGACCAGCATCACATCGTGCGATTTTTTCTCAAGAGAAATCACGCGAACAGGCATTTTTTTGATGGGGAAGGCGCCCTCTTCCACCACTTGACGCGATTCCAGCACCACATCGCTGTGCGCGGTGGCGCAGCAAGTCAGCACAAAGCCATTGGCTTCTTCGTCTGCGCTGAGCGCTTTGTCTTGGTGCACCCCGTGGGTGACGTCACCCGAAATCTTTTTGCATTTGCAAGAACCGCAGGCGCCGTCTTTGCAGCCGTAGGGCAGGCCAATGCCTTGGCGCAGGCCAGCAGCCAGCAAAGTTTCGTCAGACGTGGCGGTGAAAGCGCGGCCGCTGGGCTGGACCGTGATGTTGAAACTCATCTTTGGGTATCCTTGAACTTTTATAAGGTGTATTTTGCCTTCCAATCAATCCCCCCTAGGCGCCTTGCCCTCTCGGTTCAAACGCGAGCGTTTGCTCATCATCGGTTGCGGTGACGTGGGCCAGCGCGTGGTGCGCGTGCAGCGTCATGTGCGCGTGATGGCGCTTACCTCAAGTCCAGCTCGTGTGGTGGCGCTGCGCGCCCAAGGTGTGACGCCTGTGGTGGGTAATTTAGATGCCCCAGCTTCGCTTCAACGCTTGGCGGGCTGGGCCACACGGGTGCTGCACCTCGCACCGCCCCCTTTGCAGGGCTTGGCGGATCCCCGCACGCGCGCGCTGACGCAAACGCTGATGCGCCGCAGTGCGCCGCGCAGCGTGGTGTATGGCTCGACCACGGGGGTGTATGGCGATTGCGCGGGCGCTTGGGTGGCTGAGACGCGCGGCGTGAACCCCATCACCCCCCGAGCGCAAAGGCGTGTGGATGCCGAAGCCCGCATGCGGCATCTTGGGCGCTTACGCTCAAGCGCCACGCGGGTCAGCCTGCTGCGCATTCCTGGCATTTATGCGCCCGACCGCGAAGGGGGAACGCCCCGTGATCGACTGCTGCGCGGCACGCCAGTGCTGGCGCGTGAGGACGATGTGTTCACCAACCACATCCATGCCGACGACTTGGCGCGGGCCTGTCAGTTGGCACTGTGGCGCGGCCAACCGCAGCGCAGCTACAACGTCAACGACGACACGCAACGCTTGATGGGTGACTACTTTGACATGGCAGCGGATTTATATGGTTTGGCCAAGCCGCCACGCATCAGCCGTGCGCAAGCCCAAACCGATTTACCCGCTATGCAGCTGAGCTTCATGAGTGAGTCACGCCGCATGCGCAACACGCGCATGAAGCGCGAGCTGCGCTTGCAGCTTCGCTATCCAGACGTCAAAGACGGCTTGGCTTAATCAAACTTGATATTTGCCGCCTTGATGGCCTTGGCCCAGCTGGCAGTGTCGCGATCCAAAAGCTTGGTGGTGTTGTCAGGGGTCAGGTAGCGCACTTCCACGCCTGCTGCATCGGCGCGCTGCTTGGTCTCAGGCAACTCCATGCTGCGCTTCACGTCCAGCGAGAGCTTTTGCAGCACGGCAGGCGGGGTGCCAGCGGGCGCATACAAAGCCACCCAAGACTCCAGCTCGAAGTTGCCCAAACCGGCCTCGGCCACCGTGGGCACCTGGGGCATGCCGGGGTGGCGGCTTTTACCGGTCACGGCCAGCGCTTTGAGCTTGCCCGACTGCACATGTTGCATCACCGAAGGCGGGGTGGTGATGAACACCTCGACCTGACCGGCCAGCACATCGGCAATCGCTTGGCCCGAGCCTTTGTAGGGCACGTGCACCATGTTCACACCGGTTTGCAGCTTGAAAATCTCGGTGCCAATGTGCGAGACCGAGCCATTACCTTGCGACGCGTAATTGAGTTTGCCCGGGTTTTGCTTGGCGTAGGCGATGAAGTCTTTGAGGTTGTTGG
>JAVLFR010000222.1:0-1535 GCA_046052785.1 Limnohabitans sp.
GCAGCGTCAGATGTGTATAAGAGACAGGAACTAAAAAAGGGACCGTGTGGTCATCATAGAGCCCGAAACTGAACCCTGGCGGACAGCGCGCTGTTCAGCCGCCCAATCGTTGGGCCGCACCCACTCCAGCCACCCGCCCGCTGGCCAAGCAGGCGCTGAGCAAATAGCCGCCAGTGGGCGCTTCCCAGTCCAGCATTTCGCCCGCGACAAACAAGCCAGGCAGGGCCGTGGCCATGAGGTGTGCATCGAGCGCTTCTAGCCGCACGCCGCCTGCACTGCTGATGGCCTCGTCTAGCGGACGCGTGGCGGCCAGCGTGATGGGCAGGTGCTTGATGGCCGCGGCTAATTGCGCGGGGTCGTTCATGGCTTCTTTGCTCAGCACCTCGTGCAACAGAACCATGTGCAAAGCGGTGAGCTTGAGACGACTTTTTAAATGGCTGCTGAGTGAGCGCGTGCCACGCGGATGCGACACCTCGGCCCACACGCGCTCGGGTGTGAAGTCGGGCTTGAGGTCCAGGTGCAAAGTGGCTGTGCCGTGGCGTCCAATTTCATCGCGCAACATCGCAGACGCGGCATACACCAAACTGCCTTCTACGCCCGTGGCGGTGATGACAAACTCACCTCGGCGGCTAAAGCTGCGGCCTGCGCTGTCGGTGAATGACACCGCCACCGACTTGAGCGGCGCACCGGCAAATTGGCCCGACAAGTGGCTGCTCCAGCCCGTCTGGCCATCACGGCCTTGCACATCAAAGCCGCAGTTGCTGGGGCGCAGTGGCGACACGTCGATGCCCAATGCACCCAGCCAAGGCTGCCATGCCCCGTCAGAGCCTAGCTTGGTCCAGCTGCCACCACCCAATGCCAGCAGCACGGCATCAGCGTGCGCGGTCTGTGTGCCTTGTGGGGTGTCGAAACTTAGCGTGAAATTTTGATCAGCGTGTTGCAGCGCACCGTTCCAACGGTGGCGCATATGAAACACCACAGGTACGCCATGCGCGGGGTGGCGCAAGCGATGCAGCCACGCGCGCAGCAGGGGTGCGGCCTTCATGTCGGTGGGAAAAATGCGTTGCGAGCTGCCCACAAACGTGTCAAGGCCTAAGCCCTTGACCCAGTCGCAAATGGCAGCCGCGTCGAATGATTGGAGCCACGCCGCACAGGCCTCGCTGCGCTCGGCGTAGCGGGTGGTGAAGAGGTCAAAAGGCTCGGCATGCGTGAGGTTGAGGCCACCCAAACCTGCCAACAAAAACTTGCGACCCACCGAGGGCATGGCGTCATACACATGGACGGAGATGCCTGCTGCGCTCAGTACTTCAGCGGCCATCAGACCCGCGGGGCCTGCACCGATGATGGCGATTTGATGTTTGTTCTGGGTAGTCACGCGCCAAGTGTAGGCGGCAGATTAAATCAAACCCTCATAGGTGATCGTATGCGGGGCATGGTCACTAAACTTGATCTCTTTGAAAGTTTCCGTGGTGCGGGCCTTGTTGGCCACCGCTGGCGTTGCCAAGTGGTAATCCAACCGCCACCCCACGTTGTTG
>JAVLFR010000223.1:0-9560 GCA_046052785.1 Limnohabitans sp.
CACCGAGATCTACACGCGTAAGATCGTCGGCAGCGTCAGATGTGTATAAGAGACAGGGTAGCTCACTTCTTTGATGAAGGGCAACAACAAGCCCGCTTTGGGAGGCAAGTTCACATCAAAGCCAGACTGCACCCATGAATAGAACAACTCCAACACGCGGTAGTTGCTGCTCTCGGAAATGCTGAACACCAAATACAAGGCCGCGAGCAAACCGATGATGGACTGCCACAAGTATTTTTCGCGTGAGGGCATGCCCTCTGGATCTTTGTTCACCACCTTGCGCCAGTCGTCCACCCAGCCGATAGCCCCAAAGCCAAAGGTGACGATCATCACGATCCACACAAAACGATTGGACAAGTCAGCCCACAACAAAGTGGACACCGCGATGCCAATCAAAATCAACACCCCACCCATGGTGGGTGTGCCGCTCTTGGCCAAATGCGATTGCATGGCGTATTCGCGAATAGGCTGGCCTATCTTCAAGGCGCTCAAGCGTCGAATCACGAAGGGACCCGCCACCAAGCCGATCAACAAGGCGGTCAGCGCGGCCATCACCGCACGAAACGTGAGGTACTGGAACACACGGAAGAAGCCAAATTCTGGCGAGAGGGTTTGCAGCCATTGGGCCAGGGTCAGCAGCATGGCGTGGTTTCCTTTTGGTATGGGTCGTGACAGGCGCTGATGGCTTCGATCACGCGCTCCATCTTCATGAACCGTGAGCCTTTGACCAATACGCTGCCGAGCTGCGGGAGCTGTTGCAGCACACGTTGGTTCAAGGTGTCGATGTCTGTCATGTGTTGTGCCTTGGGGCCGCAAGCACGAGCGGTGTGCGCGGCCAAGTCGCCTAAACACAGCACGTGTTCTATGCCCATCTGCTGGGCGAGCAAGCCCACCTCTTGATGAAACTCAGGCCCTTGTGAGCCCACCTCACCCATGTCGCCGAGCACCAACAAACGCGGCACAGGCAACTCGGCCAGCACCTCAATCGCCGCGCGGACCGAGTCAGGGTTGGCGTTGTAGGTGTCGTCCACCACAGTGATCTCGCGACCTTGGCAATGAATGGCAAATGCGCGTGAGCGGCCCTTGACGGGCTCGAAACTGCGCAGACCTTGGGCAATCACATCCAGCGACACGCCAGCTGCCAAAGCACACGCGGTGGCAGCCAGCGCATTGCCCACGTTGTGGCGGCCCGCAATATGCAGCTGCGTGTGCAGCACACCTGCTGGGGTTTGCGCTTGAACCGCCCAATAACCATTCAACCAATCGGCTTTGATCAGCTGCACATGCGCCTCCCCCGTTAAGGAAAAATGGAGGCACTGACGAGGGCCAGCCAAGGCTTGCCACAAGGCGGTGTAGGCATCATCGGCAGGAAACACGGCAATGCCATGGGCTGGCAAGGCTTGAATGGCTTCGCCGTTTTCAAGGGCCACCGCCTCCACCGTGGCCATGTGCTCTTGGTGCTCGCGCTGGGCGTTATTCACCAAAGCCACCGTGGCTTGCGTCATGTCAGCCAAGCCAGCGATCTCGCCGGGATGGTTCATGCCCAACTCCACCACGGCGCAACGATGGTTGTCACGTAAGCGCAGCAGCGTCTGTGGCACACCGATGTCGTTGTTCAAATTTCCTTGTGTGGCCAAAGCATCGTCACCCCAGCCTGTTCTCAAAATACTGGCCAACATTTGCGTGACCGTGGTCTTGCCATTGCTGCCCGTCACCGCGATGACGGGTAAGTTGAATTGCGCTCGCCAACCTTTGGCCAATTGACCCAGGGCGATGCGTGTGTCTGGCACTTGCAAGCCCGCCAAATTGACCGTGTCTAAGCCACGCTCAGCCAGCGCCGCCGATGCACCGTGCGCCGCGACTTGGGGTAGAAAATCATTCGCATCAAAATGCTCACCCTTCAACGCCACGAACAAGTCACCCGCTTGGCAAGTCCGGCTATCGGTGTGAACGCGCTGAATGAGGACGTCTCCATCACCGTGCAACCGCGCCTCGCTGAGCCATGGTTTGATTTGATTCAGGCTGAGGTTCATGTCAAGCATGCGCCCTCCTGTCTTGCAAAGCTTGGCGCGCCTGTTGCACGTCGCTGAAGGGATGTTTGACTCCCAAAATATCCTGGTAGTCCTCGTGACCTTTGCCTGCCACCAACACCACATCTTGCGCGTGTGCCTGTTGCACGGTTTGTGCAATGGCTTGGGCACGGTCGGGCACGACGATGACGCTGCTGGCATCTGCCAAACCCGCCAACATTTGGCTCAAAATCGTGTGAGGGTCTTCGTGGCGTGGGTTGTCACTCGTGAGCACCACGTGATGTGCATGTCGTTGTGCCGCAGCGGCCATCATGGGTCGCTTGGCGGCGTCGCGTTCACCGCCGCAACCTAGCACACAGGTCAATTCGCCACCGCGTGATTGGGCGAGTGGCAACAAGGCTTGGACCGCCTGCGCCACCGCATCGGGCGTATGGGCGTAGTCAATCACCACCAGAGGCTCACCGTCCTCGCCCACGGTTTGCATACGGCCTGGCACGGCAGGCAGCGCACGGCAAGCCAACACGATGTCAGCCAAGCGGTGGCCCAAGGCGCGCAGGCTGGCCATGACACCCAAGACATTGCTCACGTTGTAATGGCCCACCAGTTGGGTCTCGAGTCTATGTATTTCGTCGCCTTCGACTACTTCAAAACACAAACCCATCGCACCATGCTGAATGCGACGCGCCAACATGTGCTGGGAGGCACCAGACGCTGTGCTTGGCTCGCAAGAGTGCGTCCACACATGCACATCCCCTCGCGCTTGCAACTGTTTGGCCAGCGCTGCGCCGTGGGTGTCATCCACATTCACCACAACGGCCTCTAAGCCAGACCAGCTGAACAAGGCCAGTTTGGCTTGCCAATAGCTGGCCATGTCACCGTGGTAGTCCAAGTGGTCTTGGGTGAAATTGGTGAACATGGCAATGCGCACATGCGTGCCATCCAAGCGGTGCTCCGCCAATCCAATAGAAGAAGCCTCCACCGCACACACCTTGACGCCTGCATCGGCCATCTCGCGCAAACGCGCTTGCAGCAGCACGGGGTCCGGCGTGGTCATGCCTGTGGCTTGCAGGTGCCCCACCTCGCCCACACCTAAGGTGCCCACCATGGCGCAGCGCTGACCTGTGTGGCGCAGCGCATGCGCCAACCACCAAGCGGTCGATGTTTTGCCATTCGTACCCGTGATGGCCACCACCTTCAGCGCCAAGCTAGGTTGTTCGTAATAAGCCGCTGCAATCAGGCCGCTGGCCGCTTTCAAGCCGTCGTAAGTGGCAATACACGGGTTGTCACCCCAAGCAAATGCATCCACACCCGATAGCTCCACGAGACAAGCGCTGGCGCCTTGCTGCAGGGCCGTTGTGACGAACTGCCTGCCGTCCGTGACCCCACCTGGCCAAGCGATGAAGCCGTCGCCTCCACCCACGCGGCGACTGTCGGTGTGCAGCACACCACGCACCTGGGCGCGCAGCCACTGCGCAGCATCTTGGGGGCTATGCAGTCGTTTCATCAAAACGACTCCTTTTCAACTTGGGTCACCACCTGAGGCTTGACCGCCATATCGGGTTGCACGCCCATCATGCGCAGGGTTTGTTGCACCGTTTGACTGAACACAGGTGCCGCCACATCACCGCCGTAGTAAGCGCCGCCTGTGGGTTCATCCACCATCACGGCCACCACGATGCGTGGGTTGTCAATGGGCGCGATGCCGACAAAGAAGCCTCGGTATTTTTTACTCGCGTAGCCCTTGCCTTCCACCTTGTGTGCGGTGCCAGTTTTGCCGCCCACCGAGTACCCCATGGTTTGCGCCTTAGGGGCTGTGCCACCTTGGATGGTGACCATGTGCAACATCTTGCGAATAGCCGCCGCATTTTGGGTGGACAACACCCGCACACCGCTGACTTGGGCTTGGTTGGTTTTCACCAAGCTCATGGGCACCATTTCGCCATCATGGGCAAACACGGTGTAAGCCTGTGCCAATTGAAACAAGCTGGTGGACAAGCCATAGCCATAGCTCATCGTGGCTTGACCAATCTGACCCCATGTCTTGTAGGGGCGCACCTTGCCAGACACCACGCCTGGAAAAGGCACTTGGGGTTTTTGACCCAGACCCACTTGTGTGAACAACTCCCACATGTCATGCGGTTGCAATTGCATGGCAATCTTGACGGTTCCCACGTTGCTGGATTTTTGAATGATTTCATTCACACTCAACACCCCATGCGGGTGTGCATCGGTGATGGTGGCCGAGCCCATTTGCATCTTGCCGGGCGCCGTTTGAATCAAGGTCTCGGGCTTGATCAGACCTTTCTCTAGCGCCAAACCCACCACCAGAGGTTTCATGGTCGAACCAGGCTCAAAGGTGTCGGTGAGTGCGCGGTTGCGAAGCTGGGCACCACTCAAGTTACCCCGCTTACCAGGCGCATAGCTGGGGTAATTGACCAAGGCCAGCACCTCGCCCGTCTTGATATCGAGGACCACCACACTGCCTGCCGCCGCTTTGTTGGCAATGACGCTTTCTTTGATTTTCTCGTAGGCAAAGTACTGCACTTTGCTGTCAATGCTCAACTGCAAATCTTTGCCATCCACAGGCGGCACCATTTCGCCAATGTCTTCCACCACACGACCCAAACGGTCTTTGATGACGCGGCGCGAACCTACCTTGCCCCCTAAGTCTTTGTTGAAGGTGAGCTCAACACCCTCTTGCCCCACGTTTTCTAAATTGGCAAAGCCCACCACATGGGCGACCGACTCGCCTTCGGGATAGATGCGTTTGTATTCGGGGCTGTCGCCCACGCCTTTGATTTTGAGGGCAGCCACTTCTTTGGCCACGGACATTTCCACCTGGCGCTTGAGCATCACATAGGTTTTATCCTCGTCTTGCAGCTTTTTATGGAGCTCCGCTTGACTCATTCCCAGCAGCTTGGCCAAGGCCTTGAGCTTGACAGGGTCGCGGTCGATTTCTTCTGGATTAGCCGTGATACCACGCACAGGCAAACTAGAGGCCAAGATGTTGCCATGGCGATCCAAAATGCGTCCTCGGTTGGCGGGCAAATCGAGGGTGCGCACAAAGCGAACTGCGCCTTGACGTTTGAAGAACGCGTTGTCAATCACTTGAACAAAGGCAGCACGCGCCACCAAACCAATGAAACCCGCAGCAATGACGGCCACGATGAACTGGCTGCGCCAAATCGGCGTCTTGCTGGCAAGCAAAGGGCTGGTGGTGTATTGCACGCTGCGGCTGCTCATGGGCGCACCTCCGCCGAAGCTGAGGCCGCTGTGGCAGCGCTGCTGGGCAAAGTGGCATAGTGCGTGATGGCTGGCGTGATGGTGCGCATGTGCAATTGCTCGCGCGCCAATTTTTCAACGCGCAAGGGTGTCGAATGCGCGCGACGCTCCACATCGAGCCGATCGTTTTCGGTTTCCAAGTTACGTGCCAAGCTGGTGGCACGGTCAATCTCCATGGTGAGCGAACGCGACTCATATTGCGTGCGCACCAAATACAACGCGCTAGCCATGACCGCGATCATCAACAGCAAACTCACGCGGCTCATGCCTCGGCCCCTAAGCGCTCGGCCACGCGCAGGATGGCGCTGCGCGAGCGGGGGTTGCCTGCCACCTCGGCAGCACTGGGCTTGACACGATCGATCGCTTTGAAGTCCATCACCTTGGGCGCCGCAAACGGCGCACGGCGGTCATACACCTCACGCGAGTGTTGCGTGATGAATTGTTTGACGATGCGGTCTTCCAAAGAATGGAAACTGATCACAGCCAATCGACCTCCTGGGCGCAGCACATGCAACGAAGCGTCTAACGCTTGTTGCAACTCCTCAAGCTCGGCGTTGATGAAAATCCGAAAAGCCTGAAATGTGCGCGTTGCAGGATCCTTGCCCGGCTCGCGGGTTTTGACCGTGTCAGCCACGAGCTCGGCCAGTTCAGCGGTGGATGCAGGCACGCCCCGTTCTTGTCGGCGAGCATCAATCGCCTTTGCAATCTGTAAAGCAAACCGTTCTTCGCCATATTCACGTATCACCTCCGCGATGTGTTGGACTTGTGCCTCTGCCAGCCACTCGAACACACTCTGGCCACGGGTGGTGTCCATGCGCATGTCCAAAGGGCCGTCGTTTCGAAATGAGAAACCGCGTGCTGGGTTGTCGATTTGGGGGGAGCTCACCCCCAAGTCCATCAGCACGCCGTCGATTGAGCCCGCCTCCAAGTCGCCCAAGTGCGTGAAGCCTTGGTGGCGAATCGAAAATCGCGGGTCTTGAATATGCTGGGCCGATGCAATCGCATCGAGGTCTTTGTCGAACGCGATCAAACGACCTTGGGCAGACAGCCTGGACAAGATCAGACGGGAATGCCCGCCACGACCAAAGGTCGCGTCCACATAAGTACCGTCCGGCTGAATGTCGAGGGCGTCGACAGCTTCGCTGAGTAGGACGGTGGTGTGCTGCCATGGCGTGTCCACCGTCATCCTTTAAAAAGAGAATTCCTTGAACACATCGGGCATCTCGCCCTGCATGGCTTGGGCCTCTTGGGCGTCGTAAGTGGCCTTATCCCACAACTCAAAGTGATTGCCCATGCCCAGCAGCATGGTGTCTTTGCTGATGCCCGCTGCCGTGCGCAGCTCGGGTGAAATCAGGACACGGCCTGTGCCGTCCATCTCCACATCCATCGCGTTACCTAAGAAGATGCGTTTCCACCATTGCGCACTCATCGGCAATGCTGCAATGCGCTCGCGAAACTTCTCCCACTCGGTGCGCGGAAAAAGCATCAAACACCCATGCGGGTGACGTGTGATCGTGAGCTGCCCCGCCGCAGTTGCGCTCAAGACGTCACGATGCCGAGTTGGCACCGACAAACGACCCTTGGCATCAAGACTCAGCGATGAAGCACCCTGAAACACGTTGTTTTTCCTTTTTCCACCCGCAAATCAAACAAACAAAGCGCGAGAAAAGCCCCAAAGGCACTTTTCCCCACTTAATTGCACTTATTTGCACTGTAGCAGGAAAACATGTGATGAACAGCTGAATTGCTAATTTTTCCAATGAAATCAACAACTTACAACCGTTTTAAGATCCTATCAAACAAAATAAAAACGTTATAAATTAAGCACTTAGAAAAGGCACTAAAAGTGGCTTATGAAGAGACAAAGACATAAAAAAAGCAGGCCCCTGCGCCTGCTTTTTGAGGTTTTGTGGCAGTTAGGCCATCAATCCCCGAACATACGCTGCTTAATTTCACGACGTTCTTGCGCTTCGAGTGACAGACTGGCCGTCGGGCGGGCCAACAAACGTCCCACCCCAATGGCTTCACCGGTTTCGTCGCAGTAGCCGTAATCACCGCTGTCAATGCGGTGAATAGACTGCTCGATCTTCTTGAGCAACTTGCGTTCACGGTCACGGGTGCGCAATTCAAGTGCGTGTTCTTCTTCAATCGTGGCGCGATCGGCGGGATCGGGCACCACGACAGTGTCTTCGCGCAGATGCTCAGTGGTCTCACTGGCGTTGGCTAAGACTTCGTTTTTGAGATGTACCAGCTTGAGCCTAAAGAACGCCATCTGCAGGTCATTCATGTACTCGGTATCGGGCATGGCGATGATTTCTGCATCGGTCATTTGGTCGGCCGTTTTGGCTTTCCAGTTATTGGCGAGCTTGGCGTCTTTTTTAGGTATCACAGGAACAATGGTTGGGGCAGAGGGTGCCGTCATAGGCATAAAGCTGTTCTTGGCTGCGTTGGACGCAACCACTTGAGCTGGCGGGGGTGGAACCAAAGCCGCCATCTTGGCGGCTCGAGAGTTTTTCTTGTGCACCACAGGGGTGTAGCCAGGAATGATGGGGGTGACATGCACGATGGGTGCAGGCGCTGCGACCGCTTTGACTTTAGTGGGTTTTGCGGGCTTCGCGGGTTTGGCAACCGTGGCTTTGGAGGGTGCCGCTTTTGAGGGCTTGGTTTTTGCCGCAGGCACCTTTTTCACAGCCGCCGTCTTCACGACCGGTTTGGCTGAAGTTTTAGCGACAGGCTTGTTGGCCTTCTTGGCAGTGGGTTGAGTCGCTGGTTTCGCGGCCGCTTTGGCAACCGTTTTGCCTACGGCCTTCACTGGATTTTTCGCGGCGGGCTTGGCGGCAGGCTTGGTCGGCGTTTTCACAAGCTTGGCTGGTACTTTTTTAGCGACGGCTTTCTTGATTGCTGCTTTTTTGGCAGGTGCCGCAACTTTTTTGGCCGGCGCCTTTTTCACCACCACTTTCTTGGCGGCCGCTTTAGCTGGCACAGCTTTCTTGGCGGCAGGCTTAGCCGCAGGTTTGGCTGCCTTGGCAGGGGATTTCACCGCCACAGGTTTTTTCACTGGCTTCGTCGCTTCAACAGGCTTCTTAGAAGCAGTTTTCTTAGATTTAGAACTCACTGTGGGTCTCCTCGCTGTCCCTTGTGGCACGGGTGTACGACTTGGGTCTGGCGCGCGGGATTGTAGCCACAATCCCCATGGCCTCATTAAATTTGCAAAAACTGCCATATTTCATCAAACCAAGGATTGATCGAGGCCTTGCACCAAAATGTCCTTGGGTAAGTCGATGCCGATAAAAACCATCTTGCTGAGGCGCTCTTCACCCTCGGCCCAATCGGGACCTAAGTCGCTGCCCATCAGTTGGTGTACACCTTGGAAAATCACCTTCTTGTCCGTGCCCTTCATGTTGAGCACACCTTTGTAGCGCAGCATCTTGGGGCCATAGATGTTGACAATGGCACCCAAGAAGTCTTCGAGCTTGGCAGGATCGAACTGGCGCTTGGATTTGTAGACAAAACTCTTCACGTCATCATCGTGGTGGTGGTGATGGCCGGGACCTTGCTCGTGATCGTGCGCGTGGGAGGGATGGTCGCAGTGCTCACCGTGTTCATGATCATGGTGGGCGTGATCGTGGTGAGCGTGATCCTGTTTGTGCGAGGGGTGGTCGCAATGCTCGCCATCGTGGTGATGGTGGCCGTCATCGGCCAAAAAGTCGGGGTCAATGTCGAGTTTGGCATTGAGGTTAAAGCCCCGCAGGTCAAACACCTCCGCCAAGGACACTTCACCAAAATGCACCACTTTTTGTGGGGCGCGAGGGTTCATGTGCTTCAAGCGGTGCTGCAATGCCTCTAACTCAACAGGCGAGACCAAATCGGCCTTGCTGATGAAAATTTGGTCCGCAAACCCCACTTGACGACGCGCCTCTTGGCGGTCGTTGAGTTGTTGGGCAGCGTGCTTGGCATCGACCAAGGTCAAGATGGAGTCGAGCAAAAAGCTCTCGGCAATTTCGTCGTCCATGAAAAAGGTTTGTGCCACGGGGCCAGGGTCGGCGAGGCCCGTGGTTTCAATCACCACGCGGTCAAAGTCGAGCAAGCCTTTGCGTTTTTTGGCGGCCAATAATTGCAGCGTGGTACGCAAATCTTCACGGATGGAGCAGCACACGCAACCGTTGTTCATCTGGATGATTTGCTCATTGGTGTCAGACACCAAGATTTCGTTGTCAATGTTTTCTTCGCCAAACTCGTTTTCGATGA
>JAVLFR010000224.1:0-9289 GCA_046052785.1 Limnohabitans sp.
TATGCGATCGTCGGCAGCGTCAGATGTGTATAAGAGACAGATCAACAACACCGTGCGGTGGTCGCGGCGAATTTTGTCAATCAGCGCTCGCAACTGCACTTTCTCGGTGGCGTTCATGCCTGCCGCAGGCTCGTCCAGCGCAATGAGTTGGGGGTCCGTCGCTAAGGCGCGGGCAATTTCTAAACGGCGCTGATCGCCGTAGCTCAGCGTGCGTGCTTTGTAATCGGCCAAGTTGGCAATGTCGACATAGTCCAACAGTTCGCGCGCGCGCTGCTCAATCGCCAGCTCTTCCGCTTTGAATTTGGCGGTTCTAAAAATCGCCCCTAGCAAGCCAGAGCCTGTGCGCACATGACGCCCCACCATCACGTTTTCGAGCGCGGTCATCTCCGCAAACAAACGGATGTTTTGAAACGTGCGCGCAATGCCCGCTTGCGCCACCAAATGCACCTCGGTGGGTTCATACGGTTGACCAGCCAATTCAAAGCGGCCACTGTCAGGGGTGTACAAGCCAGTGATGACGTTAAAGAAGGTGGTCTTGCCCGCACCGTTGGGGCCAATCAAGCCATAGACCTGGCCGCGTTCAATTTGCATCCCCACATCGCTGAGGGCTTGCAAGCCGCCAAAACGTTTGGCAATGCCAGAGACGTTCAACACGAGGTCTCTCAATGTGCACCTCCTTGTGGGTTCAAGTTTTTGCCATGCTCGGGCGTAGGCCACAAGCCGCGTGGACGCCACAACATGATGGTCACCATGGCCAAAGCAATCAACAGTTGGCGCAAGATGGACGCATCCAATCGGCCATCGGTCATGGCTTGCAAAGGACCCGCCACATAGCGCAAGGCCTCAGGCAACGCGGCCAACAACACCGCACCCAAAATGACGCCTGGCAAATGCCCCAAACCGCCGAGCACCACCATCGCCACAATCATCACGGACTCCATGAGGCTGAATGACTCGGGTGACACAAAACCTTGGAAGGCTGCAAACATCGCACCCGACACCCCGCCAAAAGTGGCCCCCATGCCAAATGCCATGAGCTTTAAATTGCGCGTGTTCAGGCCCATGGCCTTGGCGGCAATTTCGTCTTCACGAATCGCCATCCAGGCACGGCCAATGCGCGAGTATTCCAAGCGGTGACACACCACCACACTCACCACCACCAAGGTGAGGAAGAGGTAGTAATACAAGGTGACGGACGGCAACTCGATGAAGCCCAAATCCAAACGTTTGGACAGTGGGTGCCCAAACACACTGACCGCGTCAATTTGTCCCAAACCTTTGGGCCCGTTGGTGATGTTGACAGGGTGATCGAGGTTGTTCAAAAACACGCGGATGATTTCGCCAAAGCCCAGCGTGACGATGGCCAAATAGTCACCCCGCAGCTTCAAGGTCGGTGCCCCCAGCAACACACCAAACAGGCCAGCCAAGCCAGCGGCCAAGGGCAGCACCCACCACAGACTCAAGTGCAAACCGTTGGGAAACATTGCCGCAATCCAAGGGAACACGTCAGTCAAATGCGGCGACGCCAACAAGCCAAACAAGTATGCGCCCACGGCAAAGAAGGCCACGTAGCCCAAATCCAGCAAGCCCGCATAACCCACCACAATGTTCAAGCCCAGCGCGAGCAGCACATACAGCAGCGACATGTCGGCAATCCGCACCCAAGCGTTGCCCAAGTTTTGCAGCACCAGCGGCAACAACAAAAGCACCGCCGCCATGAGCCAACGATTCGAAACAAATTTGTGTGTCATGGTGATCAAGCCCTATCTGCCACACGCTCGCCCAACAGGCCCGAGGGGCGCAGCGTGAGCATGACGATCAACACCACAAACGCCAAAATATCGGTGTAGTGGCTGCCCAGCACGCCCCCCGTGAGCTCGCCCAAGTAGCCCGAGCCAATCGACTCGATCAGCCCCAACAACAAGCCGCCGACCACCGCCCCGCCCAAGTTACCAATCCCCCCAAACACCGCCGCGGTGAAGGCTTTGAGGCCAGGCAGGAAACCCATGGCGTGATGCGCCGTGCCGTAGTTCATGGCCCACATCACACCCGCAATCGTGGCCAGCACGGCGCCGATGATGAAAGTGGCCGAAATCACCACATCGGGCTTGACACCCATGAGGCTGGCCACGCGTGGGTTTTCAGCCGTCGCACGCATGGCGCGACCCAGCTTGGTGCGGTTGACCAACCATGACAACACGGCCAGAGCCACCGCGGTCAAACCCAAAATCATCAACTGTGTGGGCGTGATGACGGCCTCGCCAATTTCAAACGGGGTCGTCGGCAAAAGCGAGGGAAAGGGTTTGTAGTTGGGCTTCCACACAATCATGGCCAAGGTTTGCAACAAAATCGACATGCCAATGGCGGTAATGAGGGGGGCCAGCTTGGGCGCGTTGCGCAGCGGGCGATAGGCAATTTTTTCAATGGCGTAGTTCAGCGCCGCCGCTGCGACAGATGCCAGCACCATAGAGATGAGCAACAACACCCAACCAGGGGTGTTGGGCATGAGGGGTTGCAGCAAACCAATGACCGACCAGCTGCACAAAGCCCCAATCATCAACACCTCGCCATGCGCGAAGTTGATGAGGTTGATGATGCCGTAGACCATGGTGTAGCCCAACGCCACCAGCGCGTACATGCTGCCGAGCACCAAGCCGTTGATGACCTGTTGAAGCAAGACGTCCATGTGTTATTTACCTGCTTGTTGGTTTTTATCGCGCAAGTGGCGCAATTTGTCGGCTATTTTGATCTCTAAGCCGCGCGCCACGGGACGGTAAAAGCCCGTATGTTCTAGGCCTTCGGGCATATAGGTTTCACCCGCGGCAAAGCCGTCCTCTTCGTCATGGGCATAGCGGTAGCCCTTGCCCCAGTCCATGTCTTTCATCATCTGGGTCGGGGCATTGCGCAAGTGCATGGGCACGGGCCGTGTGCCGTCTTTTTTGATGAGGGCCTTGGCTTCGTTGTAAGCCTTGTAGACCGCGTTTGATTTGGGGGCCACTGCCAAATACACCACGCATTCGGCCAAGGCCAACTCGCCCTCGGGCGAGCCCAAACGCTCATACACCTCGGCCGCGTCCAAGGCCAAGCGCAAGGCGCGTGGGTCGGCTAGGCCAATGTCTTCAGCAGCCATGCGAATCAAACGGCGTGCCATGTATTTGGGCTCAGCGCCACCATCGAGCATGCGCACCAGCCAATACAAGGCGGCATCGGGGTCAGAGCCGCGCACCGATTTGTGCAGCGCACTGATGGTGTCGTAAAACTGCTCGCCGCCCTTGTCGTAGCGACGCATACGCTCGCCCAGCACACGCATTAACCACGCGTCGTTGATTTCTTCTAGCTGCTCTCGGCTGGCAGCCACCGATAGGGTTTCGAGAGTGTTGAGCAAGCGACGGGCGTCCCCATCGGCATAGGCGATCAGTCGCTGCAGGGCTTCATCTTCTAAAGCAGGCACCGCACCGATGGCTTGCGCTTTGGCAATGATTTGTGTGAGGTCTTCGACGCTGAGCGACTGCAACACATACACCGCGGCGCGCGAGAGCAACGCCGAGTTCACTTCAAACGAAGGGTTCTCAGTGGTCGCGCCAATGAAGGTGAACAGCCCCGATTCGACATGCGGCAAAAACGCGTCTTGCTGACTTTTATTAAAACGGTGCACCTCGTCCACAAACATGATGGTGCGTTTGGGGTCGAGCGAGTCGCGGGCGGCAATTGCCTGTTCCACCGATTCGCGAATTTCTTTCACACCGCCCAACACTGCGCTGATGGATAAAAACTGGGCATCAAATGCATCCGCCATCAAACGGGCGATGGTGGTTTTACCCACACCGGGCGGGCCCCACAAAATACAGCTGTGCGGCTGGCCCGACTCAAACGCCACCCGCAGCGCCATGCCCTCGCCCAGCAGATGCTGTTGGCCAATGACGTCGCCCAGCGTGCGAGGACGCAGACGTTCGGCGAGGGGGATGTGAATAGCAGGCGAACTCATGCTGCGCTCAAGGGCGAATGACGCTTGCACCTTTAGGCGGTACAAAGGTAAATTGCGCCGCGCTGAGATTGACAGGGTTGACCTCAATGCGCTCAAAGGTCAACACCGAACGCTGGCCCATGGCGTCAAAAATCTCTAGCTGGCCCAGACTGACCTGCGCGCCATCGACACGCAAACCCATCCGCACCGATTGAATCGTGCTCTCGCGGTTCTTCGGCGTGGCTTGCACCCATTGCAGGCCACCCCCCTCTGCCTGCGCTTCAAGGGTGAACTCTTTTTGCAAAGCGCTCACGTCTACCGCCGTGGCCACCAAAGCGGCAGGCGTGCTGCCCAAGGCTTGCGCTTGTTTGCGCGCCGTGACTTGCTCTAGATCAGCGTCATACAGCCACAAAGTTTGACCGTCGGCCACGATGACTTGTGGAAACGGTTTGAGGTAATCGAAACGAAAACGCGTGGGCCGCATGAATGAAAACTGACCCGTTGACGTTTTGCTGCGCACTGTGGTCTGCCCAGCTTTTGCAGGAGGCGTCACAACCTGTGTGAAATCGGCACGGCCACTTTTGGTGGATTTCAAAAACATGTCTAGCGTGTCCAAGCTGCTGGCCTGTGCAACACCTGCGCTCAACGCGGACAAGACCAGCCCAGTGCCAACCAAGAACAAGACGCGATTCACACCCTCTGAAATTTGGCGCATCTTGCGAAAGCCCAGCATGGTGTGTTTAATCATCACGTTTAGGCACCAAAATTTCGCGTTGACCATTGCTGCTCATGGCGCTGACCATGCCCGCTTTTTCCATGTCTTCCACCAAACGTGCGGCGCGGTTGTAGCCAATCTTCAAATGGCGCTGCACCAACGAGATGCTGGCCTTGCGGTTTTTGAGCACCACCTCGACGGCTTGGTCATACATCGGGTCTTTTTCTGTGGGTACTTCGCCAAACAAATCGGGGCCCGCAGGGTTGCCATCGCCATCGAGCGTGCCGCCTTCGAGTACGCCCTCGATGTAGTCGGGTTCACCTTGACTTTTCAAATAGCTCACCACACGGTGCACTTCTTCATCGCTGACAAACGCCCCGTGCACACGCACGGGAAAGCCTGTACCGCTGGCCATGTAAAGCATGTCACCCATGCCCAACAGTGCCTCAGCACCCATTTGATCGAGGATGGTGCGGCTGTCTATTTTGGAGCCGACGGAGAACGCGATACGCGTGGGAATGTTGGCCTTGATCAAGCCCGTGATCACATCCACACTCGGACGCTGGGTGGCTAATATGAGGTGAATGCCCGCCGCACGCGCCTTTTGCGCGAGGCGTGCAATGAGTTCTTCAATCTTCTTGCCCACCACCATCATCAAATCGGCCAACTCATCAATCACCACCACAATGTGCGGCAGGCGTTGCAGTGGCTCGGGTTGTTCGGGTGTCAAACTAAAGGGGTTGTAGATGAACTCTTCACGCGCCGCGGCTTCGTCAATCTTGGCGTTATAGCCCGCCAGGTTACGCACGCCGAGTTTGCTCATGAGCTTGTAGCGCTTTTCCATTTCACCCACGCACCAGTTCAGCCCATGCGCAGCTTGGCGCATGTCAGTCACCACCGGCGCCAGCAAATGCGGAATGCCTTCGTACACCGACATTTCCAGCATCTTGGGGTCAATCATGAGCAAGCGCACATCACGCGCTTCAGCCTTGTAGAGCAAGGACAAAATCATCGCGTTGATACCCACCGATTTACCCGAACCCGTGGTACCCGCCACCAAGACGTGGGGCATTTTGGCCAAGTCGGCCACGATGGGGTTGCCCACAATGTCTTTGCCCAAACCCATGGTGAGCATGGACTTGGATTCGTTGTACACATCAGAGCCCAAAATTTCGCTCAAGCGAATGGACTGGCGTTTGGCATTGGGCAACTCCAAGGCCATGAAGTTTTTGCCAGGAATGGTTTCGACCACGCGGATGGACACCAGCGAGAGTGAGCGCGCCAAATCTTTAGCGAGGTTCAATACTTGCGAGCCTTTCACGCCTGTGGCGGGCTCAATCTCGTAACGGGTGATCACAGGGCCAGGTGATGCGGCCACCACACGCACTTCCACGCCGAAGTCTTTGAGTTTTTTCTCAATCATGCGGCTGGTCATCTCGAGCGTCTCGGGCGCCACCGTGTCTTGACGAATCAAGGGGTCATCCAGCAAGTCAACTTGAGGCAAGCGCGAATCGGTGGCCGCATCGGTGAACAGCGTTTTTTGGCGCTCTTTGGCCACACGCGCGCTTTTAGGCACTTCGATCATTTCTGGCTCGATGTGCACTGCAATGGGTGGGTGTTCTTGGATGTCTACGCGCTCTTCAAAAACCACTTCTTCACGCTCTCGCGCTGCCACAAGGCCATAGGCCAAGTCTTGTTCGCGCTCGCGACGCTCGCGCCAGCGCTCGTACAAGCCATCTAGCACAGCGCCAATGTTTTCAGCAGCTTGCGCCCAAGAAAAGCGAAATACCCAAGATGCCCCGACCACGCCAAACACAATAAAAATCAAACCCGAGCCGTTAAAGCCCAGCCACTTCAAGCTCGAGGGTCCAACCAAGTAGCCCAAAACCCCACCACTGCTGTGCCCCGGCAAGCGATCTTCAAAGCGATACATCCGCGTCCACTCCAAACCGGCGCTGGAAATGAGCAAGAGGGCCAAACCTGCCCAAAACGCAAAGCGGGTGTAGCGCCATCCGATGTGCTCGGCGCGCGGCTCATCTTCGTCGCGTAGACGATTGGCCAAAGCAGCCAACCAAGACGCCAAGGCAGCGGCATAGCACCACCACACCGAATAGCCCAGCAAGAAAAAGCTCAAGTCGCCCACCAAAGCACCCAAGCGGCCTCCAAAATTGTGTACCGCGCCACTCGTGCCCGACGTGGTCCAAGCGGGGTCCAACGGCGAATGGGTGAGCAAGGCCAGCAACCAAAAGGTCATCAACACAAAGCCCGCTGTCAGCGCAATTTCTTGCGCAAAACGGCGAAAACCTGTGGGCTTGTGGTCCCCATCGGCAGCTGAGGCACGGGGGTCGTTCTTGAGTGTGTTGAGCGAGTAAGTCATGTCTAGAGGCAGAGCTTACCCGAGCGGCAACCTTGCACCGTCAGGGGTAAAAAGAGAGGTTCTTACAATCTGGCTTTTATTGTCCCTTTGATTGCCCCTTCTGATGTCCACCCAACAACACGCCAAAGTATTAATTCTCGGTTCTGGCCCTGCGGGGTATACCGCCGCCGTTTACGCGGCCCGCGCCAATTTAAAGCCCCTCCTGATTACAGGCATGGCCCAAGGCGGCCAATTGATGACCACCACCGAAGTGGACAACTGGCCCGCCGATGTGAACGGCGTGCAAGGCCCAGAGCTGATGCAACGTTTTTTGCAACATGCTGAGCGCTTCAACACCCAAATCGTGTTCGACCACATTAACCAGGTCGACTTCTCCAAGCGGCCCTTCACTTTGACTGGCGACAGCGGCACCTACACCTGTGACACCCTCATCATCTGCACAGGCGCATCGGCCAAGTACTTGGGCCTCCCCTCTGAGCAAGCTTTCATGGGCCGCGGTGTGTCGGGTTGTGCCACGTGTGACGGCTTTTTCTACCGCGACCAAGTGGTCAGCGTGGTCGGCGGGGGCAACACCGCTGTCGAAGAGGCGTTGTATTTGTCCAATATTGCGTCAAAGGTTCACTTGGTACACCGCCGCGATAGCTTCAAGGCCGAGGCCATCATGATCGACAAACTCATGGAAAAGGTCGCGGCTGGCAAGGTTGTGTTGGAAACCAACAGCACCTTGGACGAGGTACTGGGCGATGCCTCGGGCGTCACTGGCCTCCGCTTAAAGAGCACCGGCGACGGCAGCACCCGCGACATTGCCACCCAAGGCTGCTTCATCGCCATTGGCCACTCCCCCAACACTGGCATTTTTGAAGGCCAACTGGCCATGAAAGGCGGCTACATCGTGACCAAAAGCGGCTTAGAAGGCTTTGCCACGATGACCAGCGTGCCTGGCGTTTTTGCCGCAGGCGATGTGCAAGACAACATCTACCGCCAAGCCATCACCAGCGCGGGCACGGGGTGTATGGCCGCCTTGGACGCCCAACGTTTCTTAGAGCAAGGCGCGCACTGACAGGCACTCAGCAAAAGACGCTACAATTTCAGGCTTTGCTGAATGCAGCGAAGAGATGGGTTACCGCCACCCTTTTTGGCGAGGTGAGGCGCTCGTGTGAACGACCGCCGTTGATAGGGAGTGTCCTCATGGCACGCGTATGTGAAGTCACGGGCAAAGGCCCCATGTCTGGGAACAATGTTTCCCACGCAAACAACAAAACAAAACGTCGTTTTTTGCCTAACCTGCAATACCGCCGTTTCTGGGTAGAGACTGAAAACCGTTGGGTGCGCTTGCGCGTGTCTAGCGCAGCTCTGCGTTTGATCGACAAAAACGGCATTGACGCCGTGTTGGCTGACCTGCGCGCGCGCGGTCAAGCTTAATTCCAGTTACTGAAAGGACACGATCATGGCATCCAAAGGCGGACGCGAAAAAATCAAGCTGGAATCCACAGCCGGCACAGGTCACTTCTACACGACCAGCAAAAACAAGAAAACCATGCCCGAGAAAATGTTGATCATGAAATTTGATCCCAAAGCTCGCAAGCACGTGGAATACAAGGAAACCAAACTGAAGTAATTCAGTGGCCCCAACAAAAAACCCGCTGATCGCAAGATCAGCGGGTTTTTTATGGTCGGCACTTCATGTTTACACGCGGGCCGCGCGCAAGTGCATGGAGAACTCTTGCAAGGCCGCAATGCCACTGGCCTCCGCGCGTTTGCACCACGCTTGCAGATCTTGCGCGAGTTGGGCACGGTTGAGGTGGGTGTTGAGCCACAACTGGCGCAATTCTTCGCGCATCTTTACCATGGTGTCCACGTCAGGCAAAGCGGCACGCGCAGCGGCGAGTTGCGCCAACACGGCAGCAGGCACCTTCTCGGCGTCGCGGTGCATCCAACGCTTGGCTGCCAACAACACGGACTCAGAGGGCAAAGCGGGCAGCTTGGCCAACTCTTGGTTCATCGTCAAACGCAACCGTCGTGCGTAATTGGCCATCACTTCGTAACGGTTGGCGATCACGGCTTCCAAGGTTTTTTCGTCAGCCACAGGCTTGATGTCCCCAAAAGCCAATTTAGGCACCGACTTTTTAACGGTGGCCAAGCCACAGGTTTCCAAAATTCGAATGTAGAGCCAGCCCAAGTCGAACTCATAAGGTTTGACCGACAACTTGGCCGAGGTGGGGTAGGTGTGGTG
>JAVLFR010000225.1:0-10937 GCA_046052785.1 Limnohabitans sp.
ATTGAGGCGCTCGCCGCCTTGCGCAAAGAAGAGCTGCCCCTCAAAGCCATGGACCGACAGATCAGAGCCGAAGAAGCCCAAAGCCGCTTGGCCGAGCGGCAAAGCGAAGCCAAGCGGCAGCAAGAGGAAGCGGAGCGAGCCAAAGTCAGTTCTGACGCCAAAAAACGGGCAGATGCCCAGGTCCAAAAACAAATCGACCATGCCTTGCAAGGCACCAAACGGGCCGAGTATGAACAAAAGCAACGTGATGCGGCTCAGCATCGTGCGGATCTAGAAAAGCGCATGCGGGATCGCAACCAAGAACCCGCAGCCCCCCTGCCTGTGCCTCGTCAATGACCCATCCTTTGCATGCTTTGGTGCAAGAAGCCTTCGCCCCTTTGGGCATATTGGCGCGCGCCACCGATCACTTCAAGCCCCGTCAAGGGCAAACCGACATGGCGCTGGCCGTGGCGGATGTGGTGGCGCATGGCGGCAGCTTGGTAGTTGAGGCGGCAACAGGGGTGGGCAAAACTTTTGCTTACCTTGTACCTGCGTTGTTGAGCGGCGAGCGGGTCTTGCTGTCAACGGCTACCAAGGCCTTGCAAGACCAACTTTTCGCCCGTGATTTGCCTCGGCTTGTGCAAGCGCTCAACTTGCCGATTCGTTTGGCGCTATTAAAAGGGCGTGCCAGTTATCTCTGCACACATCGCATGGAGATGGCGCGTCGCGACACTGCCATGACTGACCGTCAGACCATGCATTTGTTGTCGCGGGTTGAAACTTGGTCGCTCAGCACGCGCTCGGGTGATTTGGCTGAATTACCTGGTTTGGATGAGCGCTCGCCCTTGTTGGCGTTGATCACCTCGAACCGTGAAAACTGTTTGGGCTCGCAATGTCCCAAGTTCAAAACCTGCCACGTCAATGCCGCGAGACGAGAAGCCTTGGCGGCAGATGTGGTGGTCATCAACCACCATTTGTTTTTTGCCGATATGGCTGTGCGAGAAACGGGCATGGCCGAGTTGCTGCCGAGCGTGCGCGTGGTTATTTTTGATGAGGCGCATCAACTCAATGAAATTGGTGTGAATTTCTTAGGTCACCAATTGGGGACCTCACAGTTGTTAGATGCGACGCGTGACATCTTGGCCACGGGATTGCAACTGGCACGCGGCTTGGCCGATTGGCAGGGGGTGTGTTCGGGTTTGGAGCGTGCCGCACGCGAGCTTCGTCTCATGGGGGGCAAGCGCACGGGCGCCGTTAAATTGCGCTGGACCGAAGAGGCACCTGAGGGCATTCACGCAGGGGCTTGGGCGCAATCGTTGCAAGATGTGGGCGCCGCATGTGTGCAAGCCTTGCAGGCCTTGGACACGGTGAGCGAGTTGGCGCCCGACTTCATGCGCTTGCATGAGCGAGTGGCGGAGATGGCCAAGCGGGTCGATGCGTTTTTGAACCCTTGTGCACCTGATGCCGTGCGTTGGCTAGATATCAGTGCCTCTCAAATGCGCTTGATGGAAGCCCCACTAGACATTGCCGAGACCGTGCGGGAACGCTTGATCAAGACGCACACGCAGACCCTGGGACATGGGCCTGACGATGAGCCGCCACCTTGGCAAGATGAGGCTTCGCCGTTGGAAGTGGCTCCCCCTCGCGCTTGGGTGTTCACGTCGGCCACTTTGGGCGATGAACCTCGTCTTCGCTGGTTCACGGAGCCTTGCGGTTTAGAGTCCGCCACGGTGTTGCGTGTCAGCAGCCCGTTTGATTACCCCTCTCAAGCCGGCGTCTATGTGCCGCGCGAGATGGTGCGCCCCAACGAGCCCGCGCACAGTGCGCAAGTGGCTGCCCTCGCCAGCGATGCCGCACGTCGCTTAGGCGGTCGCACCTTGGTGCTGACGACCACCTTGCGTGCGTTGCGTGCCATTGGCGAGCTGATGAAGCAGCAGTTAGAGGGTTCTGGCCTTGAAGTCCTGATCCAAGGTGAGTGGCCGAAGCGCCATTTGATGCAAAGGTTTCGTCAAGGAGCGACAGCGGGTGAGGGCGGGTGTGTGTTGGTCGCCTCAGCCACGTTTTGGGAAGGCTTTGATGTGCCCGGAGACGCGCTGCAACTGGTGGTCATTGACAAGTTGCCGTTTCCCCCGCCCAACGACCCCTTGGTGGAGGCGCGTAGCAAACGTTTAGAAGCGCAGGGGCGCAGTGCTTTCAATGATTACTTTGTGCCCGAGGCCGCGGTGGCTTTGAAGCAAGGGGCGGGGCGACTGATTCGCCAGGAATCTGACCGTGGCGTGTTGGTTTTGTGTGACGTCCGATTGGTCACGACGGGCTATGGGCGTCGCATGTTGGCGACATTGCCACCCATGCAACAGTTGCCAACGGCAGAGGCTTTTGCGCAGTCGCTGGACGCGATGCGCCAAGACCTT
Organism: Limnohabitans sp.; assembly: GCA_046052785.1. Lineage (GTDB taxonomy): Bacteria > Pseudomonadota > Gammaproteobacteria > Burkholderiales > Burkholderiaceae_C > Limnohabitans. The sequence continues at coordinate 2,391 of JAVLFR010000225.1, forward strand.
ATTTCCAAACCTGCCACCACGACTTGTTAGTCGTGCCTGTCTCAGTATTGACCTGCGTGCGGTTGGGGTATGACTTTTCCAACACGCGACGGGTGTCGTCGCGAAGCTGCACCAAGCCCAGCTTGTCATAGGACTCGACCATGATCAAGAGGGCTTCTTCGACAGCAGGCACATCGCGAAATTCCTGAACCGTGGTTTGCGCTCGGTTGATGGCTGCCACATAGGCGCCACGTTCGAAGTAAAAGCGTGCCACATGCACATCGGAACGAGCCAGCGAGTTTTTGATGAAGGCCATTCTTAAGCGGGCATCTTCAGCGTATTTGGAATTTGGGAAACGTGTCACCAATTCGCGAAAGGCTTCAAATGATTCCTTGGCTTGTTTGGGGTCGCGTTCGGCCAAGTCTTGTTTTGCAAATGATGAAAACCAACCGAGGTTGTCATTGAAGTTGACCAAGCCTTTGAGGTACAGCGCATAGTCAAGCGCTGGGCTGGCGGGGTGCAACTTGATGAAGCGATCCAAGGTGGCGACGGCTTGAACGGGTTCGTTTGTTTTGAATTGCGCCCAAGCTTTGTCCAGTTGGGCTTGTTGGGCGAGTGCCGTCCCTGCTGCGCGGCCTTCGAGCTTTTCATACATGCCAATGGCTTTGTCATAGCCACCAGAGGCCATTTCGTCCTTGGCTTCGCTGTAAAGTTTGTCAACGCTCCAGTCTTTGGTCGGGTCATAGTTGCTATCTGCACAGCCGGACAAAAGAACTGCGCATGTCAGGCCCGCAGCCATCCATACAGTCGATAATTTGAGTCGTAACACCACAGGCCAACCTCTTGAAACAAAGTCAAACCATTCTATCGGCACATTTAGCCCACATCGATTCCAAGCTGGAGGATGTTTTGCTGGATGAGCAGGTCGAACCGATCGATGGCCCCGAGCTCGAAACGCGCGAACTCTCGATTCCAAACGAACTCCACGGCGAACGACTGGACCGTGCGTTGGCCGTGTTGTTGCCAGAGTTTTCGCGAAGTTTTTCGCAGCAACTGCTCAGCGAAGGGTGTGTGAGCTGTGTGTTACCCACGCCGCGTGTGATGAACAAGGCCTCTGCCAAGGTTCGTATGGGTGAGCGATACCAACTCATCCTAAGACCCACACCGCAAAGCCAAGCCTTCAAACCCGAAGACATCCCGCTGCAGGTGATTCACGAAGACGAAGACCTGCGTGTGCTTTTCAAGCCCGCGGGCTTGGTGGTGCATCCAGCGCCAGGCAACTGGAGCGGCACCTTGCTGAACGGTCTCTTGGCTTTGGACCCACAAGCGGTGATGCTGCCGCGCGCAGGCATTGTGCACCGCCTCGACAAAGACACCAGCGGCTTGATGATCGTGGCGCGCACACGCCGGGCCATGGACGCCTTGGTGGCCATGATTGCCGAGCGTGAGGTGCATCGCGAATACTTGGCCGTGGCCTATCGCAAATGGAGTGGCACACCTGTGCGCGACATCGTGGCGGCTATAGGCCGTGATTACCGTAACCGCCTGCGCATGGCCGTGGTCGATTTAGAGCGTTTACCTGGCAAAGAAGCCCACACCACATTTGCATGCCTGAGTAGCCAAGACGAAGCCTGTCTCGTGCAATGCACTTTGCACACAGGCCGCACACATCAAATTCGTGTGCATATGGCCCACTTTGGTCACCCGCTGGTGGGGGATTCGCTCTACGCAGGGCCGATGAACATGGGCATCGACCGACAGGCTTTGCATGCCTTTCGCTTGAGCTTTGATCACCCCATCACGGGCGAAGCTTTGAAGTTCGAAGCGCCCTTGCCAGATGACATGGTCCATCTGTTGGCGACTTTGGGCCTCCAGCGCCCCGATTAAGCTCTCCTTTCGGGCTCCGTTACAATTCAGGCTCACGCTTGTGAAAGCGGTGGGCCCTTTGGCTCTGACTTGGGTGGTGCCCCGCATTGCCCCTAACAGCCTCGAGATGATTTTCGTAGGCCTTTTCCTCGACCCTTGACCCGGAACTCTCACGATGAACACCGTGGATGCCAAGCGCGTACTTGAGACCGCCCTGATTTGCTCACACCAACCGATTCAAATTCGCGACTTGCGCGTGTTGTTTTCCGACGCCTTGGGCGCTGACACCATTCGCACCTTGCTCGAAGAACTGCAGCTCGATTGGGCGCAGCGCGGCGTGGAGTTGGTTCAAGTGGCCAGCGGCTGGCGTTTTCAAAGTCGCCCCGATATGCGCGAGTTTTTGGACCGTTTGAATCCCGAGAAGCCCCCCAAGTACTCACGTGCCGTGATGGAAACCTTGGCCATCATTGCCTATCGCCAGCCTGTGACCCGCGGCGATATGGAAGACGTGCGCGGGGTGACCATCAACTCCTTGGTGCTCAAGCAGTTAGAAGACCGAGGTTGGGTGGAAGTCATTGGTCACCGCGAAACCGTCGGGCGTCCCGCTTTGTATGCCACCACACGTCAGTTTTTGGATGATTTGGGTTTGGCCTCACTGGACCAATTGCCGGTGTATGACAGCGCCCAAGCGCAAGCTAATGCCTTTGCCCGTTTGGGTGAAGACGACCCATCTATGCAAATGGCTATCGCCTTGGGGTCCCCTGAGGGTGTAGCGTTGGACGCGCCCATTTTTGAACTTTCCTCACCCAGAGACACCGCCCCAAATGGCGACGAGACGCATGACCATTAAAGACAATGACTCCGGTGAGCAACCCACCGCACCCCATGACGCCAGCTTGGACGGCGACACGGTGTTTGAGTTTGCAGATGTCGTCTCTGGTGAGTTCGATGCCGAGTTGATCCGCGCCGACGCTGCACCTGAAAAGCGCGTCTTGTTGCCGCAGCCTGAATCGCCCAAACTGCACAAAGTTTTGGCCCAGTCGGGCATGGGTTCGCGCATCGAGATGGAGCGCTTGATTGCCCAAGGCCATGTGTCGGTGAACAACGAAGTGGCCCACACGGGGCAACGGGTGCAGTTCGGCGACCAAATCAAGGTCCATGGTCGACAGCTCAAGGTGCGGATTGCGCCGCCGCCCCCGCGCGTCATCGCCTATCACAAGCCTGCTGGCGAAGTGGTGACCACCGATGACCCGCAGAACCGTCCCACGGTGTTTCGCCGCTTGCCGCGCCTGTACCAAGGTAAGTGGCAGTCGGTCGGTCGTTTGGATTTGAATACCGAAGGCTTGCTGCTGTTCACCAGTTCGGGCGAATTGGCGAACCAACTCATGCACCCAAGATTTGGCTTGCAACGCGAATACGCGGTGCGCTCACTGGGTAAGCTCAGCAAAGATCAAAAAGAACAGCTCATCACTGGCATTGAGCTCGATGATGGGCCTGCCCAATTTGGCTCCATTGAGGAGGGCGGCGGCGAGGGCTCCAACTGTTGGTACCGCGTCACGATTTCGGAAGGCCGCAACCGCGAAGTGCGCCGCATGTTCGAGGCGGTCGGCCACGCGGTGAGTCGTTTGATCCGCATTCGTTATGGCGCCATGGTCTTGCCACGGGGCCTCAAGCGCGGCGCCTTTGTCGAGTTGGGTGAGCGCGACATTCGCGCCTTGATGGAAGCGGCTGGTGCTGAAGCTCCCATGCAAAGCGGGCCTTCGCGCCATGACCGCATTGAGCGTGCCAACAGCCGACGCCGTGGCAACAGCGTGGGCCCTCGGCCCTCGACGCCGCGCGCCGCAGAAGAGCACAGCGGCCCCGAACGATTGGTGCGCACTGAACGTCGCCGTGGGGCCAAGCCGCCAGAACGCGCACCGCAGCCCGACCCGATGCAAACGTCGGTGGGCTACATCGGCGCAGACAGTTATGCCATTGAACGCCAACGCAAAAAAGACGGTCAAAAAGCATTCAAAGCAGGCTTGGTCGGCGGCCCCCGCCCAGCTACCCTTGGGCCGCGTCGAGGCGGCTCGCCCGGTGGGCGCTTTGGCGGTGGAAGATCGGGCGGCGGCACGGGCCGTGGCCCTCGCTAATTCGAAGACAAGTTGCACCTAAACGCTTGCTGGTTCAAGGGAAATCCCTTGGAACAGTTAAAATAAGCGTCTACGCACTAGGCTTAAAAAGTTTCAATCACAGTCAATACAGGAAAATCTAAATGACCGAACGTACTCTCTCCATCATCAAGCCAGACGCAGTTGCCAAGAACGTCATCGGCCAAATCTACGCACGTTTTGAAGCGGCTGGTTTGAAAGTTGTGGCTGCTCGCATGGCCCACCTGTCACGCGGCGAAGCTGAACAGTTCTATGGTGTCCACAAAGCTCGTCCCTTCTTCAAAGATTTGGTCGATTTCATGGTCTCTGGCCCTGTCATGATCCAAGTGCTTGAAGGCGAAGGCGCGATTTTGAAAAACCGTGATTTGATGGGTGCCACCAACCCGAAAGATGCGGCGCCTGGCACCATTCGTGCTGACTTTGCAGACAGCATCGATGCCAACGCTGTGCACGGCTCAGACGGCCCAGAAACTGCCGCTGCTGAAATCGGCTTTTTCTTTGCTGGCATGAACGTTTACGGTCACTGAAAGCCAATCGACGCGGTGAGCAATCCCCGCGTTGGCAAATAAAAATGACGGCCAACCTGCTTGATTTTGATCTCGACGGTTTGGCCGTTTTTTGTGAGCGCTTGGGTGAGAAACGCTTTCGCGCCACACAGCTGTTTCGATGGATCCACCAAAAAGGCGCACAAGACTTCGATCAGATGTCTGATCTCGCCAAGTCACTGCGCGAAAAGCTGAAAACCAGCGCCAGGGTTCAGCCACTGAACCCCATTTCCAGACACGACTCCACCGACGGCACCATCAAGTGGTTGTTTGACGTGGGCGACGGCAATGCCGTTGAAACCGTGTTCATTCCTGAGGACGATCGGGGCACATTGTGCGTGTCGTCGCAAGCAGGGTGTGCGGTGGGCTGCCGCTTTTGCTCTACAGGCCATCAAGGGTTCAGTCGCAACCTCACCACGGGTGAAATATTGGCCCAGTTGTGGTTTGCCGAACATGCCTTGCGTCAACAGTTCAATACGACCGAGCGCGTGATCTCCAACGTGGTGATGATGGGAATGGGCGAACCACTGCAAAATTACAGTGCTTTGGTGCCTGCCTTGCGAGCCATGCTGGACGACCATGGCTATGGTCTTTCTCGTCGACGTGTCACGGTGTCTACCTCTGGCGTGGTGCCCATGATGGACCGTTTGGGTCTGGATGCGCCTGTCGCCTTGGCGGTGTCGCTGCATGCGCCGACCGATGCATTGCGTGACAACTTGGTACCGCTCAATCGCAAATACCCCTTGCAGGATTTGATGGACGCTTGCCGACGTTATCTGGCGCACGCTCCACGTGACTTCATCACCTTTGAATATTGCATGCTCGACGGGGTGAACGACCAGCCAGAACATGCGCAAGCGTTGATTGATTTGGTCAGACCCAAACGCGGGCAAGGCGAGGGCGTGTCCTGTAAATTCAACCTCATTCCTTTCAACCCTTTTCCTGCCTCAGGACTCACACGATCCAGCGCGACAGCGGTGAAATCGTTTGCTGCGCAACTCAGCGAGGCGGGCATCATCACCACGGTGCGCAAGACCCGTGGCGATGACATTGATGCCGCCTGCGGCCAGCTGGCAGGCGATGTGAAAGACCGTACCCAGGTCGATGCCCGCATGGCCAAGCAACGGGTCATTCCACTGACGCAGGTGGCATGATGCTTTTAAAGCGTGTGATGGTGACATGGGGGTTGGTGTGTGCCATCTGTTTGAGCTTGAATGCTTGTACCCATTCCGCCTCACAACTTGACCTGCTGACGCAGGCTGAACCCGACAGCACGCGACAACGCGCCATGCGTCGACTGAGCTTGGCCAGTGCCTATTACGAACAACATCAAAATGACGTGGCTCAGCAAGAAGTTCGCGCTGCATTGCAAATCGACCCTCAATTTGCTGAGGCCTACAGCTTGCTTGGCCTGCTCCATCAGCGTAACAAATCCCCTGTTTTGGCGCAGCAAAGTTTTGAACAAGCGCTTGAGTTGGCCGCAAAGCCACCTGTGCGTTCAGACGAATTGGCTGCGATTCAACACAACTTCGCCTGGTTCTTGTGCGAGCAAAACCGCTTCGCCCAAGCCCACACCTTGTTTGAACGCGCGCTCTCAGTGCCCAACTACCGTCAGGTTGACAAAACACGCCAAGCTTTGGTGTTTTGCCAAAATCGCGCAAGCGCCCAATCTGCCAATCATCCCAGCAATAATTGAGCTGAACTCCTAAAAAATACGATCAAGCCCGATGACTGAAGAACTATCACTATCGCCGCCCACCAGCACCACAGCGGGTGGGTTGTTGCGCCAATACCGAGAAGCACAAGACTTACAGCTCGAGGTGTTGGCGCAGGTCTTGCGCGTCTCGGCTGCCAAGTTAGAAGCCTTGGAAGCCGATCGATGGGACGACTTGCCTGACGCCATGTTCGCGCGTGCGCTCGCTTTGGCTGTGTGTCGCCAACTCAAGATGGACGCGGCGCCTGTTTTGCAGTTATTGCCTGCGCAAGATGTGTCGCGCTTGGCTGCCATCAATGAACGTGGCCTGGACTTTCCCCTTGAACGTCCCTCGTTTTTGCCCCAGTCAAGTTTTCTGGTCGTGGCGCGCATGTTCACGCCCATGCGTTGGGCGGCTATCGCCGTTTTGGCCTTGGCCCTGATGATTGGGTTTTGGCCTGAGATTCATTCGATGTTGGTGTTCAAGGACGAGTCCGAGACGGGCATGGTGGTGACGCCCGTGACGCCTGCCATCGTCTTGCCGTCCGCCCCCCCGCCCGAGGTGGCACCTGAAAAGGCGCCAGGTCAAACGGTGGTGACCACCGTCCACTCACCTGCAGTGGCCGCGCAAGCGGCTCAGTCTGCCAGCGCTGCTCTCGTGCCCGCTAGTTCATCTGGAGTGCCCCATGTCAAATAACGAACCCTCTCAAGGTGTGGCCGTTTCTGTGCCGCAAGCCCGTCACAGTTTGCAAGCCCGCGTGTCGTGGGGCGACCATGTGGTGACGGTGGGGGGCGACGCCCCTGTGCGAGTGCAGTCCATGACCAACACGGACACGGTGGATGTCATTGGCACAGCCATTCAGGTCAAAGAGTTGGCCTTGGCAGGCTCCGAGTTGGTCCGCATCACGGTCAACACCCCCGAGGCTGCTGCGGCTGTCCCGCATGTGCGTGAGCAGCTCGACAAAATGGGCATCCAAGTGCCGCTGGTGGGCGACTTCCATTACAACGGGCACCGTCTGCTCACTGAGTTTCCTGACTGCGCACAAGCTTTGTCCAAGTACCGCATCAACCCTGGCAATGTGGGCAAGGGCGACAAACACGACAAGCAGTTTGGTCAAATGATAGAAGCGGCGTTGCGCTACAACAAACCTGTCCGTATTGGTGTGAACTGGGGTAGCCTAGACCAAGAACTGCTGGCTAGATTAATGGATGACAACGCCTTGCGTGCCCATCCCCTAGATGCCAAGCAAGTGATGTACGAAGCTCTCATCACTTCGGCCCTCGATTCCGCTCAGTTGGCGCAAAGCATGGGCATGTCCGCGAATCAAATTTTGCTCAGCTGCAAAGTCAGTGGTGTGCAAGATCTGATTGCCGTCTACCGCGAGCTGGCTCAGCGCTGCAACTACCCGCTGCATTTGGGTCTCACTGAAGCGGGTATGGGCACAAAGGGTACGGTGGCCTCAGCCACGGCTATGTCCATCTTGCTGCAAGAAGGCATTGGCGACACCATTCGGGTCTCACTCACGCCGCAGCCCGGTGAGGCGCGCACTCAAGAGGTGGTGATTGCATCTGAAATCTTGCAAGCGCTGGGTTTGCGCACCTTTGTGCCCAGCGTCACCGCATGCCCAGGCTGTGGCCGCACGACCAGCACGACGTTTCAAGAAATGGCCAAGTCGATTGACGACTACTTGCGTGCCCAAATGCCCGTGTGGCGCAGCCAATACCCCGGGGTGGAGAACCTGAAGGTGGCGGTGATGGGCTGCATCGTCAACGGTCCCGGTGAGAGCAAGCACGCCGACATCGGCATTAGTTTGCCCGGCAGCGGAGAGGCTCCCGCCGCACCTGTCTTCATTGACGGTGAAAAAGCCATGACCTTACGCGGCGAGAACATCGCCCAAGAATTTCACCAAATTGTTGAAACCTATATTGAAAAGCGCTTTGGTTAACCCGCGCGAATGCCAGCTGTGACGACCCCTCCCCAAATAACCAAAAAGCCCCCCCAAGCCCAAGCCTTGACTGGCGTCAAAGGCATGAATGATTTGCTGCCCCCAGCTTCAGCCCACTGGGAATGGCTGGAAGACAAAGTTCGTGGCCTCATGGCACGCCACGCTTACCGCAACCTGCGCACACCTATCGTTGAGCCGACCGCTTTGTTTGTGCGTGGCTTGGGCGAGGTGACCGACATTGTGGAGAAGGAGATGTACTCCTTCGAAGACCGATTGAATGGTGAGCAGTTGACCTTGAGGCCCGAGGCGACTGCTGGGGTCTCTCATGCCTGAACATGGGGCCAGTGTAGTAAAGCCTGTCTCTTATA
>JAVLFR010000226.1:0-6657 GCA_046052785.1 Limnohabitans sp.
GCGTTTGCGTTCGGTCATCAGATCGACGCTGGTACGGGTGGGGTCAGGTTGGCGTTGACCGCCACCTTGTGTTTTGTGACCAAAGGCGTTCACGCCGCTTTGCGTGCCCAAATGCGCGTTGGCACGGGGCTGGAAGTCGTCATCGTCACGACGTGGCGCACGAGGTGCATCAAAGTCGCGTGGAGGACGTGGTGCATCGTTGCGTGGGCCACGGTTGTCGAATTGACGGGGAGGGCGCTGGCCTTGGCCTTGCGGACGGTTGTTCGAACGTGGTGGACGATCACCGAATTGCTCTGTGCGCTCACCATCGCGGGGTGGGCGATCCCCCACACGGTCACGGCTCACATGGCCGTTGGGGCGGGGTGCGCGGCCCTCTGAATTTCTACCTTCGGCACCGCCTTGACCACCACGACCGCCGCCACCGCCATTGCGATCGCCACCTGCGGCTTTGGTGTCGCGAATGCGTTGCATCATTTCGCCGCGCGCGGCTTTGGCCGCCGCCGCCATCGCGTCTCGACCTGGGGGTTTGCCAATCCCACCCCACAGGGTTTGACGGCCCATGGCAATGGGTTCGGCAACTTCATCGGCATCAGGCCCAAAGCCTTCGACGGCCACCACAGGCACTTGTTGCTTGGTGAAGATTTCGATGTCACGCATGAACCCTTGTTCGTCCAAGGACACCAAGCTAACGGCTTCGCCACTTGAGCCAGCACGGCCAGTGCGGCCAATGCGGTGCACATAGTCTTCGCTGATGTTGGGGATTTCGTAATTCACCACATGCGGCAACTCGTCAATGTCAATGCCACGTGCTGCGATGTCAGTGGCCACCAAGGCGCGGATGTCGCCGCTCTTGAAACCGGCCAAAGCTTGGGTACGCGCAGTTTGGCTCTTGTTGCCATGCAGGGCCATGGCACTGATGCCGTTTTTGGTCAAGAACTCGGCCACATTATTGGCTCCGAATTTAGTGCGGGTGAACACCAGCACTTGGCTCCAGTTGTGCTCATTGATGATGTGGGCGAGCAAAGCTTTTTTCTTGCCGCGACCCACGGGGTGCACCACTTGCGTGATGCGTTGCACCGTGGTGTTGCTAGGTGTGACTTGAATGCTTTGCGGGTCTTTGAGCAAGTTGTTGGCCAGTTCGCGAATTTCGTCGCTGAAGGTGGCTGAGAACAACAAGCTTTGTTTGTCTTTGGGCACCAAGGCCAAGATTTTCTTGACGTCGTGGATGAAGCCCATGTCTAACATGCGGTCGGCTTCGTCGAGGACCAAGATTTCGACAGTGGACAAATCGAGCAAGCCTTGCTGTTGCAAGTCAAGCAAACGACCAGGGGTAGCCACCAAAATGTCCACACCTTTTTTGATGCGGGCCACTTGAGGGTTCATGCCCACACCCCCAAAGATCACGGTGGAGGTGAGTTGCAGGTACTTGCCGTAGTTTCGAACGGATTCTTCCACTTGGGCCGCGAGTTCGCGTGTGGGGGTCAGCACCAAGGCGCGCACACCGTAAACGCCAAATTTGTTTTCTTTGCTGCGGCTCATGGTGAGCTTGTGCAACAAGGGCAGTGTGAAAGCCGCTGTTTTACCCGTGCCCGTTTGAGCGCCTGCCAACAAGTCGTGCCCAGCGAGGACCGCGGGTATGGCTTGAGCCTGGATAGGTGTTGGGGTTTCGTAGCCTTGTTCGGCGACTGCTTTTTGGATGGCCGGGGCCAAATTTAATTCTTCAAATTTCATGATGGAGCGCTTGTGTCAGCGCATGACACCAACCCGATTGGTCCGAAGACCACCAGTCAAAGGTTGGCAGTAGTTACAGGTGAGCTCAAAAATCACAAACAGAAGTGTTTGGAAACAGCTCCAGCAGATTTGCTGATGTTGCGGCAACTGGGGGCGGCAACGAAACGTATTGTCGCACGGATCAAGATAGCTGGGATAATCATTGTTTTATCGAATCCGCTACCCGAAAGAAACCCCAATGGCCCAGTATGTTTTCAGCATGAACCGTGTCGGCAAAATCGTGCCGCCTAAGCGCCACATTTTGAAAGATATTTCCCTGTCCTTTTTTCCAGGCGCCAAGATTGGCGTGCTGGGCACCAACGGTTCTGGCAAGTCCACGTTGCTCAAAATCATGGCGGGCATTGACAAAGAGATCGAGGGCGAGGCCATACCCATGGCGGGCCTGAAGATTGGGTACTTGCCCCAAGAGCCTCAGCTAGATCCCGAGCACACGGTGCGTCAAGCCGTTGAAAGTGGCATGGCCGAAGTCAAAGATGCCCAGGCGCGTTTAGAAGCGGTTTACGCCGCTTACGCGGAAGAAGACGCCGATTTCGACGCGTTGGCGGCTGAGCAAGCCCAACTCGAAGCCATCATCGCCGCCTCAGGGGCTGGCGACGGCTCTGACCATTTGATGGACATCGCGGCGGATGCTTTGCGCTTAGCCCCTTGGGACGCCGTGATTGGCAAGCTCTCGGGTGGTGAAAAGCGTCGCGTGGCTTTGTGCCGCCTGTTGCTCTCTAAGCCCGACATGTTGTTGCTGGACGAGCCTACCAACCACTTGGATGCGGAATCGGTGGATTGGCTGGAGCAGTTCTTGGCCCGTTTCTCTGGCACCGTGGTGGCGATTACTCATGATCGCTACTTCCTAGACAACGCCGCAGAGTGGATTTTGGAACTCGACCGCGGCTCTGGCATTCCTTATAAGGGCAACTACTCCTCGTGGTTGGAGCAAAAAGAAGCACGTTTGTCGCAAGAACAACGCACGGAAGATGCGCGCTCCAAAGCCATGAAGAAAGAACTCGAATGGGCGCGTCAAAACCCCAAAGGGCGTCAAGCCAAGAGCAAAGCGCGCTTGGCTCGCTTCGAAGAGTTGTCTGACTACGAATACCAAAAGCGCAACGAGACTCAGGAAATTTTCATTCCCGTGGCTGAGCGTTTGGGCCATGAAGTGTTTGAATTCAAGAACGTCAGCAAGTCCTTTGGTGACCGTTTGTTGATCGATAACTTGAGCTTTCAAGTGCCTGCGGGTGCGATCGTGGGCATCATTGGCCCCAACGGGGCTGGTAAGTCGACCTTGTTCAAACTGATTGCAGGCAAAGAGCAGCCAGACAGTGGCGAAGTCAAAATTGGTCAAACCGTCAAGATGGCCTTTGTGGACCAGTCGCGGGATGACTTGGCGGACGACAAAACCGTGTGGGAAGACATCTCAGGGGGTTTGGATATTTTGAACGTCGGCAAATTCCAAATGCCAAGCCGTGCGTATTGCGGCCGCTTCAACTTCAACGGGGGCGACCAGCAAAAGAAAGTCGGTATGTTGTCAGGCGGCGAGCGGGGTCGTTTGCACTTGGCCAAGACCTTGATCGAAGGCGGCAACGTGTTGCTGCTGGACGAACCCTCGAACGACTTGGATGTGGAAACCTTGCGCGCTTTGGAAGATGCGCTGTTGGAATTCGCAGGCTCAGTCATGGTGATTAGCCATGACCGTTGGTTCTTGGACCGCATTGCGACGCACATCTTGGCTGCAGAAGGTGACAGCCAGTGGGTATTTTTCGATGGCAACTACCAAGAGTATGAAGCCGACAAGAAGAAACGACTGGGTGAAGAGGGGGCCAAGCCCAAACGGGTTCGCTTCAAAGCCTTGAAGTAATTCTTACTTTTTCTCTTCAAGCCCAGCCACTGCTCGTGGTTGGGCTTTTTTCATTTGTGGCCTTACAAAATTGACTTAAACAAAGGTCAATGAATCATTTTTAGCGCTTTAAGTAATTTAATTGCCGATATAATGTAATAAAAAGGTTGCATATTTTTTGTGACTTGACTCAAGTTTGTTTAGAGAACAGGAAGATGTCATGGAATTACCCCCCTCTCGAGAGCCCTACGATGGTTACTGCGGCACCAGTTATGCCGCCAAAATGCTGGGCCTGTCTGTCGGCACCGTCCAGGGCCTGGTCGAAAAGAGCGACCTCAAAGCATGGAAGACGCAAGGGGGGCACCGTCGCATCTCTTTGCAGTCCATTCAGGATTACCAGCGACGCCACAACCTCACCCCCGCCTACATGAGCCAGGGTGAAGACCATTTGCGGGTGTTGGTGGTGGAGGATGATGAAACCTCACGTTTGATGCTGCAAGCCCAGTTTGACCACTGGGGGCTGCCTCTGGATGTGGTCATGTACGCGTCAGCGATGGAAGCCTTGCTCGACATGCCCAGCCTGCAACCGCAAGTGCTGTTGACTGATTTAAAAATGCCCAACGTCGACGGTTTTGAGTTTTTAAAAACCCTGAGTTCCCACAATTTGTTTAGCAACTTGGCCGTGGTGGTCATGACGGGCATGAGCGCTGACGATGTGCGGGCCAAGGGTGGTTTGCCTGATGGTGTGCAACTTTTGCTCAAACCCATTGACCTAGATTGGTTGCATGGTTTTTTTGATGCGCTGATCTCGGTGCGTCAAATCAATCGCCGCGGACGCTCGTCAGCGGTCTAAGTTCTCAGGCCAAGCGCCTGAGTGACAGCCAAGACCCGCAGAGCCAGTTAAGCTCTGCCCCGTGCTCAAACTCTCCGTCCTCGATCAATCTGTGGCTGCGTCTGGCCGAAGCCAAGCGACAGCCCTCCGTCAAACCTTGGCGCTCGCCGTGCAGAGCGAGGCTTGGGGGTATCACCGTTTTTGGGTCAGTGAACACCACAGCCACCCCAGTATTGTGGGGACAGCGCCTGAAGTGTTGATGGCGGCCATTGCCGCGCGCACCACCCGCATTCGGCTGGGCAGTGCCGGCGTCATGCTGCCGCACTATGCCCCCCTCAAAGTGGCCGAACAATTCCGCGTGCTCGATGCCTTGGCGCCTGGCCGCATTGACCTCGGGGTCGGGCGCGCCCCTGGCAGCGATGGCCGTACCGCGCAGCTGCTCAACTCCGACCGCTATGCCTCTGACAACTTCCCACAACAAGTGATGGAGTTACAAGCTTGGGTCACCGGCGAGCCCATGCCTGCGGGCCACCCCGGCCACGGCGTGTATGCCTACCCCAGCGGTCCCACCTCACCCGATGTGTGGATGCTGGGCAGTTCAGACTACGGCGCGCAACTTGCCGCCCACCTAGGCCTGCCTTATGCCTTTGCCTACTTCATCACCGAAGGGCTGGGCGTGGACAACGCGTTCAATCTCTACCGTGCCAACTACCGACACAACGACCGCCATCCCAAGCCGCAAGCCACTGTGTGCGTATGGGCCTTGGCAGCCGACACCGAAGACGAAGCTTGGCGTTTGTTCCAAAGCCGCGCCCGCTGGAAGGTGGACCGCAATCTGGGGCGCATTGGCGCCTTGCTGCCGCCCGACCAAGCCGAGCTGGACTTCAACGCCTCAGAGCAAGTCGCCTTGGCCGAGTTGCGAGCTGGCGCTTTGGTAGGCAGTGCCCGTCAAGTGGCCGATAAACTGCGACAACTGGCTGAGCGCTTGCAGATAGACGAGGTGGTCATCATCACTTGGACGCATGAGGCCCAAGCGCAGGCGCGCTCTTACGAGTTATTGGCACAGGAATTTTCTTTGACCTAATTCGTTTCAACTTCTACCCCTTTCACCACACACCTACGGAGATCCACCTATGTTTTCAACTGCAATCGCTGGCAGCTTGCCCAAACCCGAATGGTTGGCCGAGACCAACAAACTTTGGCCTAAGTGGCAGGCAGAGGGGGATGCGCTGCTGCAAGCCAAGGCTGACGCCACACTGCTGTGGATCAAAGCGCAAGAAGATGCGGGTTTGGATGTGATTGGGGACGGCGAGCAATCGCGCCAACACTTTGTACATGGCTTTTTAGAGCAGGTAGAAGGCATCGACTTTGAAAACAAAGTCACCATGGGCATTCGCAACAACCGCTACGACGCCCAAGTGCCGCAAGTCATTGCGCCCTTGAAGTTGAAAGGTCGCGTGCATGCCTTTGAAGCCCAGTTGGCGCGTGCTCACACCCAAAAGAAACTCAAGTTCACCTTGCCTGGCCCCATGACCATTGTCGACACCGTGGCCGATCGTTTTTACGGAAAAGGCAAAGACGCTGTGCAAGGCCGCATAGACATGGCCTTTGCTTTTGCGGAGTTGCTCAACCAAGAAGCCTTGGCGCTGCAAGCCGATGGCGTGGACATCATTCAGTTTGATGAGCCCGCTTTCAATGTTTACCTAGAGGAAGCCGCAGACTGGGGCGTCAAAGCACTAGAGCGCGCGGCGCAAGGCTTGACTTGCACCACCGCCGTTCATATTTGTTACGGCTACGGGATTGAGGCCAACAACAACTGGAAGAAGACCCTGGGCGACGAGTGGCGTCAATACGAAAAAGTCTTGCCTGCTTTGGCCAAGAGCAGCATTCAGCAGGTGAGCTTGGAGTGCTACCACTCCCATGTGCCGCCTGAGATGATGGCGTTGCTGGAGGGCAAAGACGTGATGGTGGGCGTGATTGACGTGGCCAGCGATGTGATTGAAACACCCGAACAAATTGCCGACACCATCGGCATGGCGTTGAAGTACGTGCCCAAGAACCGATTGATCGCTTGCACCAATTGCGGCTTGGCCCCCATGAGTCGTGAGGTGGCGGTCAAAAAGCTAGAGGCCTTGGCGGCGGGCGCTGCTTTGGCGCGAACTCGCTACGCCTGAGTTGCTGTCTCTTATACACATCTGACGCTGCCGAC
>JAVLFR010000227.1:0-6726 GCA_046052785.1 Limnohabitans sp.
TTATGCGATCGTCGGCAGCGTCAGATGTGTATAAGAGACAGGGCATCACCTCCCCGCGCAACAAAAGCATTCCTCGAACGTTCGAGGTTTTTGTTCAGCCGCATTGAATCAAGCGGTGCTTCTGCAGTGGCGTTGCTCGCTCCTGCAGGATTCGGAAAAACAGCTCAACTGGTTCAGTGGAGGCGTGAAACTCTAAGCCGCGGCGCTTTGACTTTTTGGCTCACTGCAGATGAGCGGGATGAACCACATAGATTTGTTCAAGGACTTGCATATGCAGCTCGAGAGTTAGCCGGTAAACGTGGGTTTGATTCCACCTTCATGGAGTGGTTAGACGCATGCAATGACCCAATGTCAGCACTAACTGGGTGGCTTGCAGAAGTGGCAAGACTAGCTGTTGATGTACTGCTAACAATTGATGATGTCGAGCGACTCCCAGAAGCAACTCGCACTGAGTCGTTGGCGTATTTACTTGGTAATGCACCTTCAAATCTATTTATTGCCTTGGGTGTTCGTCCCTCGGGCGCGCTATCAGAACTTGGTATTTTGAGCAAGACTAGAGTAACGCAGTTTGGCGCTGCTGAATTGCGCTTCACGCAAGATGAGACTTCAAAACTCGTTGCTAAAGCACTTGAAACTAGGTTCACACCGGAAATAGCAATTCGACTTCAAGAGCTCACTGAGGGGTGGCCACTTGGCGTTCAAATGGCAGTTTCTGCGTTGCATAGCATTGCAGATCCTCAAGAGTTGTTAAATACAGTTGCAAAAGATATCCGCAAATACTTTATTGATGCGTTGATTGATCAGCAACCAATTGAGACTCAAAAAATGCTGGTCTTAATGGCTGACTTCGAAGTCATCCACCCAGATTTATGTAAACACGTACTCGGCGATACAAGCTCACTCGTTGAACTCAAGCGGTTGATTGACGCTTCCCCACTGTTCATTCAAGCTGAAAGCTCTGAATGGATGCGATTTCATCCCATTGCACGAGAAGCACTTCGGGAGCGTTTGGCTCTTGAAAAGCCAGCAAAGCGTAAATCAATTTCAAAAAGTGCAGGCATTTGGTACGCAGAGCATCGACTCTTTCAAGAAGCAGCGCACATCCTTCGCACCACTGGCGACAAAAAGGGGGCCTTGGAAATGGCGTCTCACTGCATGCGCGAAATGGTTATGCAAGGACGAACAGCTGCGGTATTTGAATGGATAAAGAGTTTCGATATAAATGACATCAAAAATCGCGCCGACTTTTTAATTCCTGCGGCTTGGTCATTCGCAATGAGTGACTCACCGACAGATGCTCAACCAATGATTGACTACTTGTTAGCAATCCCTCAATTAAGCATAGAAGATCAACTAGAAGTCGACCTCATTAAATCTGCTATTGCTTCATACATTGATGACTTTGAGCTCCAAGCAGAAGCAACTGAAAATTGGAGCACACCACCGAACGACGCAAGACCACAAACAATTCCAATTTTCTGGACAGCAAAGGCATTTGAAGCACTTTTTCATGGGAAGCCTGACCAAGCAAGGATGCACTTTGGAAAAGTTGCACGACTTGATAGAAGTCTTGCCTACACGCCATCGGCTTACGGTTTTGTAGATAGCGGCATCGCACTGAGCCACCTTTGGGAGGCACGCTACACGCTTGCCGAACAAGTACTTCGACCAGCATTAGCAAGAGCTGAAGAGCGCATGGAGCGTCGCAATCCCATTGCTTGCATGATTGCCACGTTGCTCGCGCAAACTTGCTGGGAAATTGGTCTCACCGATGAAGCAAAAAATTTACTAGCACTTCGACTAGATGTACTAGAGCGAAATGGTTTTCCTGACGCGTTGATCTCAGCTCACTGCACTTTGGCTGCTATTGCCAATTCTGAACACAGACAAGATCAAGCACTCAACACTCTGGAATCACTTCAAACTCTTGGCGAATTACGAAATGTAATTCGATACAAGACGACTTCGTTGCTTGAGCAAGTCAAACTTCATCTTCAATATGGGCGTATTGAAACTGCGGAAAGACTATCAACTCAACTGGCATTCATTGCCAAATCTAGCAACAAAACAAAATCATCTGTCGCGAACACCTTGCTTGAAATTCAAGTAGAAATTGCACGCGCACACATCGGATTATCCAAAGGTGGGATTAACCATCTCACCGCATCACTTCAAGCTTCACAAGCTGCAATATCGCTTTGCGAGAGCATCAAACGAGGCCCTGAAAGTATTCATGCCAAAGCACTTAG
Source organism: Limnohabitans sp. (assembly GCA_046052785.1). Taxonomy (GTDB): domain Bacteria; phylum Pseudomonadota; class Gammaproteobacteria; order Burkholderiales; family Burkholderiaceae_C; genus Limnohabitans. The sequence continues at coordinate 2,250 of JAVLFR010000227.1, forward strand.
GGCTAAAGCTCTTAAAAGGCTTAACTATGCTGATGCTCCATCAGCAATGCAGGAAGTCATCAGCCTTGCCCAAGCTTCAGGAATGGTCCGATTCGTTCAAGAGTTGCAAAGCTCAACTTCTGATACAACCTCGATACAGATTGAAAAATCAGCACCGGCAGCTAAATCTACCTTTACATCTCAAGAATCTGAAATCGCTGGCACTGCGCTGCTAACAGCTAAAGAACGTGACGTTTTACTTGGCTTGGTCAAAAATTTAAGCAATAAAGAAATTGCGATTGCATCAAGCGTTAGCGAACAGACCATCAAATGGCATATGAAAAATCTGTTCTCTAAGCTCAATGCTGCAAATCGTAAGCACGCAGTTGCGCGTGCTCACCTATTAGGTCTAATCGTGAAGGCTGAATAAATTAATAGTTCAGCTTCTTGCGGATCAGATTGCCGTAGCTATTCGGAAATATTCTTGAAATCCAGTGCAGCGCCTTAGCGCCGTTACCTACTAGCAATCGATTCTCACCACCGGTCAATCCGTGAATAATTTCCAGAGCACAGTCTCTTGGAGTTGTAACCATCTGACGCACATTGGCTTCAGACATTCGACGCTCAAAGTCTCCGGCAAATTTAGATTCAATTGTGTTCTTTGGAATGTTTGTGTTGATGCCGCCCGGATGAACAGACACTGCTCTCACGCCTGTACCTTCAAGCTCATGCCAGAGAGTCTCAGTTAATCCGCGGACTGCAAATTTGGACATGGTGTACGCGACTGAGCAAGGCGTTGCCACCAAGCCGAATACGCTTGACACGTTAACAATGCAACCTTCTTTTTGCTTCAGGAAAATTGGAAGAAATGCCTTCGTGCCATAAACAACACCCCACAAGTTGACGTCTAAAACCTTTTGAATTTCCTCAATGCTTACGTGCTCGACAGTTGCCAAGACAGCAATGCCAGCATTGTTAAAAATGTAATGTGCAGTACCGAAATCTTTTTCAACGTTTTCTGCAAATGCAAAGACCTCTGCACGAGAAGATACATCGAGCTTGTAGATGCGAGCATCAGTTCCATTGGGTAGCAAAGAAACAGTTTCTTCTAAATTAGCAACGTCAATGTCAGCTAACGCTAATCGAGCGCCATGATTGGCAAATTCTTCTGCTAACGCACGACCGATGCCTGATCCTGCTCCAGTAATCGCAATCACTTTGTTTTTAAACATTCAATCCACCAAAATTTTTAAAAGTTTTTAGAGTCAAAATTAAAAACCAGCAGCACGCAAAAATAGAGTGCTACTGGCTTTTCTCAAATGCTCCACAAATGTGGTGCATTGGTTCTTTAACGGAGCTGATCGCCCACCATAGCGTCTGGTGTGAAGAATTCATCCTTCAAGTCAGACACTGGTTGAAGACCCATCATTGGAGCTTGCTTGTTCACGAATGGGCCAGCGAACCATGAGCCGCTGATCAAGTCGTAGAAGCCATACAAAGCATGGTCAGTGAGATTCATTTCAGGATAAACCACTGGCAAACCAAACAATGTTTTCCAGAGTTGGCCCTTGGCATCCCAGCGATCACCCAAAACTGCCAACCACGAATCTTCGTCAAAGTAGTAGCGACCTTTTGGAGCCGTGTGACGCTTGCCTGGTGCCAACTCGGCATCAACAACCCACACTCGGTGTAGCTCCCAACGAATATGGTCAGGATTCAAGTGACGATCTTCCATCAAGTCTTCAGCTTTCAACGCTTCGAAAGGTTTGCTGTTGTTGTATGGAATGAGCATCTCTTTTTTGCCAACCAATTTCCAGTTGAAGAGGCCTGGCTGTGAAGCAAACACGTTGATCTCGTCAAATGACATCACACCAGCAGATGTTAACGTGGGCGTATCACCTGTGGGATTTGGCAATTTGCGAACACGACGTTGACCTGTGAGATAGACCCATGCGTTTGTTTTAGCTTCATCAACGTTGACGCGACCTACGATCGCCTCACCAGCACGAATAGCTGGACCAACGTTCACTACGCGTGTAAACCAATATGTGCCATCAAACTTCTCAGCCGAACCCTTTGGATCGAAGTAAGGCATTTTAATTTCTTGCTTACCTTCAACCGTCAGGACACGTTTACCGTCAGCAGTCACCATCCATGTTTGACCATTAGTCACACGGGTGGCAAAACCTTGGTAATGCAACAAGTGATTCCAAACCACTTCCACGCCAGACTTTGGGATTGGAAATGGAACGCCACCGAAGGCGCCGCTAGGTACATCATAAGAAGATCCAGGCACCAACTTAGCGTTTGTGGCGTTCTTGAATGTATTGTCATAAACTGACTGTGGTGCTACAGCCGTACGGTGCGTTGGATACACATTGATTCGGTAGCTGGGATACTTTTTCAGCATCTCCTTTTGACCGTCAGTCAGCTTGTCAGCGTACTGATCCATGTTCTTAGCCGTCACGGTGTACAAAGGCTTTTCATTTGGAAATTGATCCGCACGACGTTGACTGGCTTTGTATCCATCAGGCACTTTCAACGAACCACCTGCCCATGCAGGGATAGAACCGTCTTTGTTACCTGCCTTTTCGGCTCCCATAGGGGTCAAGTTTGATTTGAGTTGTTGAGCTTCTTGGCTGCTGACACCTGCTAATGCCATCAGCGGCACTACCGCAGCGCAAGCAATCAGGTTCGCCAAAAGCGATGATGTTTTAAATTTCATTTTTGTCATCCTGTTTGATTAGAAAGTGCGCGTTGCATAGATCGATACGTAATCACGATCTTTGAAATACTGTCCGTAGTTGAATTGCGCTGCATTTTGAACAGTTTCATTTGCACCAGCCAAGGGCTTAGCATTGCCGGTGTAATGTGTTTTGTTTACACCAAAGCGCCAGACATCCATGTAACTTCCGCTTAAACCGATATTGATGGCCCCGCCGCCATCAGGCATTGGTGCAGGTCCGACCATATTGCGCGACCCTTTAAGGGAATAGTTATAGCCAATAGGCATACGAATGTCTACACCATCAAACGCTTGGTACCAAACGGGTTCAAACAAAACTTGAATTCGCTTAGTGTCACGTGTTTGGTTACCGCTCAATGTGTCCGCATTTTCTTTCACGCTGAGCACGCGATTGAATGCAAATTCACCGATCAATAGTGCATCACTCCACAATGCAGATCGGCCCATACTTGTGCCGAATGCATTTACGTTCAGGTGAAAAGTTTTTCCTGTGGCATATTTGGCGCCTGCACCAGCGTCATATGCGTTAACAGAAAGTAGGTCTTGGTTGTCACGAACAGATGCTTCAATTCCATAATTGAATTTACCAATACTCCTGTTTGCACTAGCACCAACTGTTGTTACTCCACTATGGTACTTACTATAAAAAGCAGTTGGTCCGAATTGATTGCCGGGTAGAGGTCCTAAACTTGTAACGGACTGCGCTTCTTTGCTGTTTGAACGCACATAATATAAGCCGTAGTCTGTCTCTTCGTTGCTGAGCTTAAGCGACAAACCCCATTGGCCTGAGTTTTTAGCATCCTGGGTAGCCAAACGTGAAATTGGATAAGCATACGGAGCGACAGGTATTGGAATCAATTTTGTTGGACCGCCAGAAAGCATGTTGAACGGTGCGAAATAGCTGTCATACCCCTGTTCACGACTCTCTATCCATTTAGGTTGATAGAAGCTGTAAATTGACATGGCCTCGTCTAATTGAAATTGACCTGAAACTTGCGGCACAGGGCGCAAAATTTCTTGGAATTTCAGATTTGGCACCGACAGTGCTTTGGCAGTGTCAATAGGTGACATGACACCACCAATTCCGTTATCACCGAAGAAAATTGACTCACCCCATTGAACACTGTGCTGCCCTAACCGAACGGTTGTGGAATGCTCACCCAGATTAAATCTCGTTGAAACAAATGCGTCTCTCAACTCTTGTTTGCGACCATGGGTATCTTGTGTGTACTGTGAAAATTTGCTGTCCAAGTATTTGGAATCGTTCCAAGCTGCAGCACTGATTCGGAAACCGTAGTTATCACTTTTGCCTTCCAATTCACTTAAGAGATCAAATCGATTTGAGATTTGACCTGACTTTGGAAAATTTGCATCTCCAGCTTCCACGTTAAAGGCACTTGGCAGCGTCGACAAGGTTGGGGAAGCGTCTTTAGTTCGTTTAGCCGCGCTGTACTTAACCGTGTTGTCCCAGCGCAAAGTCATATCTGGATTGCCAGAGTCCAACTCCATCGCCACAGTGGGCATCGAAGCCAAAGCTGCCGCAAATGCGAGAGCCGTGTAGGCCGGCAGAGCTAGCAGCTTAGCCTTCCGTTTCATGCAAAGTTTCATAACCGTCTCCTTTAAATGTTTGTCACACGGTGGTAATTCTTTCTAGATGAGGACTTTAAGACTTGTAAATATGCGCAATTAACTTGCATAATTAAGCAAGAATCGGGACTGTCTCTTATACACATCTGACGCTGCCGACGATCG
>JAVLFR010000228.1:0-3267 GCA_046052785.1 Limnohabitans sp.
GTGAGGTGGGGCACGGCCGCAATGCGCTGCATGAACTCGCCCAAGCTGAAGCTGTCTGCCCACCACTGGCTGATGCTGTCGGTGCTGGCCACCACACACAGAGTGGGCGCTGTGATGCGCTCGTAAATGGCTTGGTTTTCGTCGGTTTTAAACAACTGGGCGTTGACCACTTTGTGCGCGGCGTGGCCCAAGATGTGCCATTGGCCCTGCTCATTTGCGCGCGCCCAGTGTTGGGCCAACCAGTGGGCTTTGTCTGCGCTTAGGCGCGGGTTGGTTTTCATCAAGCGTTGGGCAACAGCTTCTTGGCTGGGGTAGGGTTTGAGTGCCATCTCGCCTTGGTGAAGGGCTTTGAGTTGGTCCATCCACTTAGCCAATCGGTTGGGCGCTTGACTGGGACGGGTGGCGGGCATGCCGAAGCCTTCGAGATTGATGAGCTTGCTCACGCGCTTGGGGCGAATGCCCGCATACATCGTGGCGATATGGCCACCCATGCTGTGGCCCAGCAGGTTGACAGGCCGATCGCCCACGTAGTGGTCGAGCAATTGGTCGAGATCAGCCAGGTAGTCGGGAAACCAAAAGTTATCCGTGTTGGGGCATTCGGTGAGGCCAAAGCCGCGCAAGTCGGGGGCAATGACCCAGTGATCGCCTTTGAGGGCATCCATGACAAACTGAAAAGACGCCGCCACATCCATCCAACCATGCACCATGACCAGCGGTGTTTGATCGGGCGAGGGCGTGCCCCATTGCAAGACGTGGTAACGCAGGTGACGGATAGGGACAAACTCGCTGCGCGAGGGCTGACGGATTGGGTACATTGTTCGCATCATAAGGACACGCGATATGGGTGATTTTTACCAAGCAATGCAACAAGACTTTGGCTGGCAGGTGCCACAGCACTTCAATATGGCCGAGGCGTGCAGTCGGCGTTGGGCGGCGCAGGCGGATGCTGCCAACCGTGTGGCCATCGTGGCGCATGCCGCGCCAGATGCCAGCGGGCGTGCTGTGGCCCCTAGCACCTACACCTACGCACAGTTGCAGCAATCGGCGGATGCGCTCAGCCATGTGCTGACCGACTTGGGTGTGCAGCGCGGCGACCGTGTGGCCATCGTGTTGCCGCAACGCTTTGAAACAGCCGTGGCCTACATGGCCGTGATGCAAATGGGCGCCGTGGCCATGCCGCTGTCGCTGCTGTTTGGGCCCGAGGCCTTGGCCTACCGCTTGCACGATAGCGAAGCCGTGGTCGCCCTGGTGGATGCGTCGTCGGTGAGCAACGTGCTGACCGTGAGAGCCCAATGTCCTGCGCTGCACACAGTGGTGGGGATTGACCTGCACAACGCCGCCGACATGCTGCACGTGGATGTGGATTACGCCAGTGCCATTGCCGCACAGCAACGCAGTTTTACCCAGGTACAAACCAAAGCCGAGGAGGGGGCGGTGTTGATTTACACCAGCGGCACCACGGGCCCGCCCAAAGGAGCGTTGATCCCACACCGCGCTTTGATGGGCAACTTGACGGGATTTGTCTGTAGCCAAAATTGGTTTGGCTTTCCCACGCTGGCGGCGCCTGCAAGCCTTGCGACCTCAAAAGTGCAGGCTTTACCCGCGGGCAGCGATGCCGTGTTTTGGTCTCCCGCTGATTGGGCATGGACGGGCGGGCTGATGGACGCTTTGCTGCCCACTCTCTACTTTGGTCGCCCGATCGTGGCGTGGAGCGGGCGCTTCAGCCCCGAGCTGGCTTTCACGCTGTTGCAGCAGCACGCCGTGACGCACACTTTTTTGTTTCCTACCGCGCTCAAAGCCATGATGAAGGCCTACCCAGAGCCGCGCCACCTGTTCAAACTTTCACTGCAAGCCATCATGAGTGCGGGCGAAGCCGTGGGAGATGCGGTTTTTGCTTATTGCCAAGAGCATCTGGGTGTGACCGTCAACGAGATGTTTGGTCAAACCGAAATCAACTACATCGTGGGCAACTGCGCGATGGAGTGGGCGGCTCAGCCTGAGGGGCTGCGGTCTTTGCGTGTCAACGTCGGCTGGCCCGCCAAACCTGGCAGTATGGGCAAGGGCTATCCAGGTCACCGTGTGGCGGTGATTGATGACCAAGGCCACGAGTGCGCCCCAGGCGTGCCAGGTGATGTGGCGCTGCATCGGTTGAACCACCACGGCCAGCCTGACCCCATTTTCTTTTTGGGCTATTGGAAAAATGACAAAGCGACCCAAGGCAAATACACGGGCGACTGGTGCCGCACCGGTGACATGGCGGTCTGCGATGAAGACGGCTACCTCTGGTACCAAGGCCGTGCGGATGATGTGTTCAAGGCTGCGGGCTACCGCATTGGCCCCAGTGAGATTGAAAACTGTTTGGTCAAGCATCCTGCGGTGGCCAATGCCGCCGTGGTCCCCAAGCCCGATGCGGAGCGGGGCGCGTTGGTGAAAGCTTATGTGGTGCTGGCTGCGGGTCACACGGCCAGCGAGGCGTTGGTGACCGAGTTGCAAATGCATGTGCGCGGCAAGCTCGCGCCCTACGAGTACCCCAAAGAGGTGGAGTTCATCCATGAGCTACCCATGACCACCACGGGCAAAGTGCAACGCCGCGTGTTGCGCCTGCAAGAAGAGGAACGCGCCAAAAAGCGTTGACCCAGAGGGGCTATAGACTTGTACCTTTTCAACAGCGTTCGGATGAGGAGTTAAGCGCATGACTTTCCCTTTGGTTCAACTCGGCACCAGCGATTTGCAGGTCACGCCTATTTGTTTGGGCACCATGACTTTTGGCGAACAAGTGAATGAAGCCGATTCACACGCCATCCTCGACCATTCTCTGGCGCGGGGTGTGAATTTCATCGACACGGCCGAGATGTATTCGGTGCCGCCCAAAGCCGAGACCTGTGGTCATACCGAAACCATCATCGGTAACTGGTTTTCCAAAAACCCAAGCGCCCGCCAAAAGCTGGTGTTGGCCACCAAAGTGGCGGGCCCTTCGCGTGGTATGCCTTGGATTCGGGACCACACCAACCTCACCGTCAACGATTTCATGACCGCCTGCGAGGCCAGCCTGCGTCGTTTGCAGACCGATGTGATTGACCTCTACCAAATCCACTGGCCTGAGCGTCATGTGCCAGCCTTCGGGGGGGTGTATTACGACCCCAAAAAAGAGACTTCGGAGATCACTCTCCATGCCCAACTTGAAGCCTTGGCGCAGTTGGTCAAGGCGGGCAAGGTGCTGTCTCTTATACACATCTGACGCTGCCGACGAACTCTAGGGTGTAGATC
>JAVLFR010000229.1:0-2897 GCA_046052785.1 Limnohabitans sp.
CAGACCGAAATCTTGCGTCCCATCACCCAGTTGGGATGGGCACAAGCTTGCTCGGGCGTGACGTCTTTGAGTAAGGACGGCTCCAGCGTTCGGAAAGGCCCGCCAGAAGCTGTCAAGATGATTTTTTCAACACGAGCATCCCAGGTGGCAGCATCTTCTGGCAACGATTGAAAAATAGCTGAATGCTCACTGTCAATGGGCAGCAGCTTGGCACCGCCTTGTTTGATGGCGTCTAAAAAAACCTCTGCGCCCACCACCAAAGCCTCTTTGTTGGCCAAGAGCAAACGTTTGCCGGCTCTTGCCGCAGCCAAACATGGCGACAAGCCCGCAGCACCCACGATGGCGGCCATGATGGCATCCACATCAGGGTGAGCGGAGACATCGTCTAAAGCCGCCGCGCCACTAAGCACCTCGGTCATCAGGCCTTCCGCGTGCAATTTATCTTTGAGATGTTTAGCAGCCTTCGCATCCACCATCACCGCAAACCGTGGTTTGAACTGCGCACATTGACGCAACATCAAATCAACTTGGGTGGCGCCCGTTAGCGCAAATACTTGGAATCGTTCGGGGTGACGGGCAATGACATCCAAGGTGTTGGTGCCAATCGATCCTGTAGAGCCCAGCACGGTGACACGTTGCGGGGCACCCTGAGAAATGTAAGTTTTCATGTCCGTCACACCGATGAAATCAACATCATGGCCAAGGGAAGAGTCGGCAGCAAGGCATCCAAACGATCAAGTACACCGCCATGGCCTGGCAATAAATGACTGCTATCCTTCATTTCCGCGCTGCGTTTGACCAATGATTCGACCAGGTCGCCAGCCACGCTCATCATGGTGAGAAACACCGTGGCCAACAACAAAAAGAACCATCCGTGACTGTATAGGCGCGTGTAAAGACTTTGGCTTTCAAACGCGTAATTCGCATCCGCCCAAATCCAAATACAAGCCATCAAAAGCACGCCAACCATGCCGCCCCAAACGCCTTCCCAGCTTTTGCCAGGGCTGATTGCAGGCGCGAGCTTGCGACGCCCAAAGGCGCGGCCCGAAAAATAGGCCGCCACGTCAGCCATCCAAACGAGCATCAACAAAGACATCAAGAAATTCACGCCTAGAACCTTGGCTTGAAAAATTGCCAACCAAGACAACCACAAAGCCAACACGCCCACGGACAGACGCAGCCAACGCGAAATCAAACGCCACCGACTCATGCCATGGCGAATCAACCAAGCAGCAATGAGCACCCAGGACGCCCCCGTGAAGGTCCAAATATTGGCTGGCGATTCATAGGCCCAACGCGCGGACCAAGTCAACAAACACAGAATCACACACACCGCAGACTCACGAAATGAGCTGGGCTTGTCAAACCCATTCAAGCGCCCCCACGCCCACGCTGCTGCGGCAATGAGAATCAGCGCGAGGCCCGCCAACGGCTCAGCTGTTTCGGCCACCAACGCTGGCAGCAAAAGCGCCAACAAAACCAGCGCGGTGATGACGCGTTGCTTCAACATTAGGCTTAGACCGCCATGATTTCTTGTTCTTTACTGGCAATGAGTTTGTCAATCTCAGTGATGCGGCTGTCGGTGGCCTTCTGAATGTCAGCCTCTGCACGTTTCTGATCGTCTTCAGAAGCCAACTTATCTTTCACCAGTTTCTTGACCGATTCGTTGGCATCGCGGCGCAGGTTACGCACGGCGACTTTGGCATTCTCACCTTCTGTACGCACCACCTTGGTCAACTCTTTTCGACGCTCTTCCGACATTGGGGGCATCGGCACACGAATCAACTCCCCCATGGACGAGGGATTCAAGCCCAAATCGCTGTCGCGAATGGCCTTTTCAATTTTTGCCCCCATAGGCTTTTCCCAGGGTTGAACGCTCAAGGTACGTGCATCCAACAAAGACACGTTCGCGACTTGGCTGATTGGCACCATCGACCCGTAATAATCCACTTGCACAGTGTCTAGCAAAGCAGGGCTCGGTCGACCGGTTCGTATTTTGGTCAAACTATTGCTAAAGGCCGCAATAGACTGGCCCATTTTCATTTCGGTGTTTTTCTTGATGTCAGCAATGGTCATGTTGGACTCCTAAAGCAGCGCAATTTGAATTTGTGGGTCACAGGAATTAGGCGTGCACCAACGTGCCTTCATCTTCACCCATGACGACGCGCTTGAGCGCACCATTTTTAAATATAGAGAATACCTTGATCGGTAACTTTTGGTCTCGACACAAAGCGAATGCCGTGGCGTCCATAATGCCAAGGTTTTGGCCAATGGCATCGTCAAAACTAATGTCTGTGTAACGCGTGGCATTGGGGTCTTTCTTAGGGTCTGCCGAATAAACACCGTCGACCTTTGTGGCCTTGAGAACCATCTCTGCACCAATTTCAGCGCCGCGCAAAGCTGCCGCTGTATCGGTGGTGAAGAAAGGGTTACCCGTTCCGGCCGCAAACACCACCACCTTGCCTTCTTCGAGGTATTGCAAAGCTTTGGGACGCACATAAGGCTCAACCACTTGATCAATCGCAATGGCCGACATCACTCGCGCGGTCAAACCAGCCTTGTTCATGGCATCTGCCAAAGCCAACGAATTCATGACGGTCGCCAACATTCCCATGTAGTCGGCCGTGGCGCGATCCATACCAACCGACCCCCCCGCAACACCACGGAAAATATTCCCCCCCCCAATCACGATGGCCACCTCCACACCGAGGTTGATAACTTCCGACACCTCATCCACGATTCGCACAATGGTGGCGCGGTTGATACCAAACGCATCATCACCCATCAAGGCCTCCCCTGACAGCTTGAGCAAAATACGCTTGTAGGCTGGTTTAGGTAAGGTCATAAAAGGCTCCTTGATGTGTGCGTTGAAATTGATGTAGTGGGATATCAAAAGG
>JAVLFR010000230.1:0-24337 GCA_046052785.1 Limnohabitans sp.
TGCATGTTTGTCCCCTGTGATGAAAATGAAACCAGCCGATTCTGCGCGAACTTATCCGACTCTGCTGAAACGCAGGTTCTTGACGTCCGAGCTAAAACCTAGCAAGCCACGGCATCCATGCTTGCGTAGGAACCAAGGGTGCGCGTGCGGCTTCAAAATTCACGTAGCATTCTTGGCTTGTTTACGTCGAATGCCTAAGGAATAAAAAATGAAGATCGTAGAAATCCGAGAAGTCACTTTGCCGATCAGCTCACCGATCCGCAATGCCTACATTGACTTTAGCAAAATGACCTTGAGCCTCGTCGCCGTCATCACCGATGTGATGCGCGATGGCAAGCCCGTGGTGGGCTATGGCTTTAACTCGAATGGACGTTACGGGCAGGGCATGTTGATGCGTGAGCGTTTCATTCCTCGCCTTCTTGAGGCCCAACCCGACACCTTGCTCGATGGCACTGGGCACAACTTTGATCCCCACAAAATTTGGGCCACGATGTTCACCAACGAAAAACCGGGTGGACACGGCGAGCGCTCGGTGGCCATGGGCACCATCGACATGGCGGTGTGGGACGCAGTGGCCAAGATTGAAGGCAAGCCGCTGTTTCAGTTGCTTGCCGATCGCTATGGCAACGGCCAAGCCAATCGCCGTGTGTTTGTGTATGCGGCAGGGGGCTATTACTACCCTGGCCAAGACCACGAAAAGCTCAAAGACGAAATGCGCAGCTACATCGACCGCGGCTATTCGGTGGTCAAGCAAAAAATTGGGGGTGACTCCTTGGACGAAGACCTGCGCCGCATCGACTCGGTCTTGAGCGTGCTGCAAGACGGCCAAAAGCTGTGTGTGGATGCCAATGGCCGCTTTGACCGTGACACCGCCGTGGCCTATGCCAAAGCCTTGTCGCAGTACGACTTGTTTTGGTACGAAGAGGCGGGCGACCCCCTCGACTTTGAGTTGCAGCAAACCCTGCGCGGCTATTACAAAAACCCCATGGCGACGGGTGAAAACTTGTTCTCCATGCAAGATGCGCGCAACTTGATTCGCTATGGGGGCATGCGCCCCGACCGCGATTGGTTGCAGTTTGACTGTGCCTTGAGCTACGGCTTGGTGGAGTACCTGCGGACCTTGGACATGCTCAAAGAGCATGGTTGGTCAGCCAGCCGGTGTGTCCCGCATGGCGGCCACCAAATGTCTTTGAACATTGCGGCGGGCTTGGGACTCGGTGGTAATGAAAGTTACCCCGACTTGTTCCAACCCTTCGGTGGTTTTCCTGATGGCGTGAAAGTGGAGAACAGTTTCATCACCATGCCAGACCTGCCGGGTATTGGCTTTGAAGGCAAGTCTGATTTGTTCAAGGTGATGCAGGATTTGTCTAAATAAAAAACGCGCCTGCACCGCGCAGGCGGTTCACTGGCCGAAGCCGGAGGTTTTGAAAGCCGACTGGCCTGCGGGGGAAGCCAAAAAATTCAGCAGCTTGGCGCCTTTGGCACTGTTGTGAACCACACCGGCCACATACGGTGTGCGCAGTGCAAAGGGGGCTGGCAGGTCACCCACATACGTCACCGAGGTGTGCGGAACAATCTCGCTCGATTGGCTGGCGCCCAATTCAAATTGGCCTTCGCCCACCCCTTCAATCACATCGACGCCAAAGGGCAAGACCACGAGTTTGCCCTGCAGCGCTTCGCGCAGGCCCAACTGGTCGATCACCTTGGCAAAGTGTGCCCCCGAGGTGGCACCCCGTGCCCCATCTGCATGTGCCACTGACTTGGCTTGCAGCAGGGCCTTTTTCAAAGCCTCGGCGGTGGAGATGTCTGGCACGGGTGCGCCGCGCTTCACGGCCAAGCCCGCCACCACCACACCCATCGGTGCGGTTTGAGCCGCTTGCACATGGCCTTGTGTGGCCAAGGCTTCAATGGCCGCTTGGCTCAGTACCGTGAGGTCTGGGCGCTCGCCTTTGCTGATGCGGTCGCGCAACGCGCCCACCGTGTCGGACGAGATCACCAAGGTGTCACCCGTCAGACGGGTGAAGGCGGGAGCTGCCAATTCGATGGCCACTTTAGAGGCGCCTGCGGCGAAAACTTTGATTTCTTCGGCTTGGGCGGGTGTCACCAAGAGGGCCAGGGCCCAAAGTGCGACATGGAGTGTGTGTGATGGTTTCATGGTCATGGATTATGGGTGAGCTTTTCAAACCACCCAAGCACCGTACAAGGGATCACCCATGTGCCCCCAGGGCCAGCTGCATCGCCAGCTGGTTGTGTCGCTCGATCAGCGGCCCCATGTCCACCGTGGTGACCTCGCCCTGGCGCACCACCACGCGGCCATTGACGAGGGTGTAGTCGGCCTTGTCGCTGGCGCACAGCAAGAGCGCGCCCACCGGGTCGTGCACCGCGCCGCCGGCCATGCCCAGGGTGTCGGTGCGGAACATCGCGATGTCGGCGCAAAAGCCCGCTTGGATTTGCCCCAGCTCGTGGGCGCGGCCCAGCACCTCGGCGCCGCCACGGGTGGCCAGGCGCAGGGCGTCGCGCGGAGTCATCTCGGCTGGGCCGTGGTCACAACCGTAAACGGTGCGCCCGTCTTCGACGTTCGGTGGCTCCATCGCCCGCCTGACCCGCGCCAGCAGCATGGCCTGGCGGGCTTCGTTGAGCATGTGCGCCGCGTCGTTGCTGGCGCTGCCGTCCACCCCGAGGCCAACCGGCACACCAGCATCCAGCATTTTGCGCAGCGGCAAGATGCCGCTGGCCAATCGCATGTTGCTGCAGGGGCAGTGGGCAATGCCGGTGCGGGTGCGGGCAAACAGGTAGGTGCCTTCTTCGTCGAGCTTGACGCCGTGGGCGTGCCACACGTCGTGGCCGACCCAGCCCAGGTCCTCGGCGTATTGCGCGGGGGTGCAGTTGAACTTTTCGCGGGTGTAGGCCACGTCGTGGTCGTTCTCGGCCAAGTGGGTGTGCAGCCGCACGCCGTGGGCGCGGGCTAGCTTTGCCGATTCGCGCATCAGGTCTTGGCTGACGCTGAAGGGGGAGCAGGGCGCCACCGCCACGTGCGTCATCGACCCAAAGCTGGCGTCGTGCCAGGTCTCGATCAGGCGCTGGGTTTCTTTCAAGATGGCGGGCTCTTTTTCGACCACGCTGTCGGGCGGCAAGCCGCCTTGCGACTGCCCCACGCTCATGCTGCCGCGTGTGGCGGTGAAGCGCATACCGATGGTGTGCGCCGCCTCGATGCTGTCGTCCAGCCGCACGCCATTGGGGTAGATGTAGAGGTGGTCGCTGCTGGTGGTGCAGCCGCTTTGCAGCAACTCGGCCATGGCCACCTGCGACGAGACGCGCACCATCTCGGGCGTGAGGCCCACCCAGATCGGGTACAGGCCTTGCAACCAACTGAACAGCTCGGCGTTTTGCACGGCCGGAATCGCCCGGGTGAGCGACTGGACCATGTGGTGGTGCGTGTTGATCAGGCCGGGCACCACCACATGGTGGTGGGCGTCGATGACCTCGTCCACTTGCTGGCGCAGGTCGTCGGTGTTGTCGGTGGCCGGGATGATGCGCTCGATGCGGCCGTCACGGATCAAGAGCGAGGCGCCTTGGAGTTCAGTGTGGGCATCGTCTTGGGTGGCGATGCAGCGGGCGCGGTGGATCAGCAGCGTGGTCATGGACTTGTCCTGATAAACATTGAAACAAGTCGTGGCCGAGTCCCCTGGATTGGGCGAGCACCACGTTGCCGCGCGTCCCGGGCTTTTGCAGTGATTTAGATTTTAAGCAGACGATGGGCCTCGGCCACCATCGCTTCGGGGGTGATGTTGAAAAGTCTATACAGCTCATCGGCAGGGCCAGAGGCCCCAAAACCTGTCATGCCCACAAACCCACCGTCGATGCCAAGGTAGGCATCCCAGCCTTGGCGCACCGCCGCCTCGATGCCCACGCGCACGTTTGTACCCAAGACGCTTTGTCGATAAACCGCATCTTGTACGTTGAACAATTCCCAGCAAGGCATGGACACCACAGCCGCACCAACACCTGCGGCTTCGAGTTGTTCACGGGCTTGCACAGCCAGCAACACTTCAGAGCCAGTGGCCAGAAGCGTGACTTGGCGTGGACCGCAGGCGGCTTCGTGCAACACGTAAGCACCGCGACGCGTGAGGTTGTGTTGGGTGTGTGTGTGACGGACCAAGGGCAAAGACTGGCGTGCAAACACCATGCTGACAGGACCGTCTTGGTGTGCCAATGCCAGCGCCCAACACTCTGCCGCCTCCACCGCATCAGCTGGTCGCATGACCCACATATTGGGCATGGCACGTAATGAAGCCATGATTTCGACGGGTTGGTGTGTGGGACCATTGCGGCCAATGCCAATCGAGTCGTGGCTGAACACAAACTTCACGGGTAAGCCCATGAGTGCGGCCATGCGCATGGCCGGTCTTTCGTAGTCGGCAAAGGCGAGATAAGTGACTGTCAGCGCAATCACGCCACCATGAGCGGCCATGCCATTGGCCATCGAACCCATCACATGCTCGCGCACACCGCAGTGCACATACGAGCCAGAACGGTCTTGTGCATTGAACGCAGTGAGGCCGCGCTTGTGACTGGTGGGGGCTTCTAGGTCGGCGCAAGCCACCATACGCTCTGGCAATAGGGGGGTGAGCAGGTCGTTGATCTCGGCTGAGATAAAGATGCCGCTCGGTTCAGGTGGTGCTTGCAGGGCTTTTTGTTTGTAGTCCAGTAGCACTTGTTGCCAGTGCGCGGGCAGTTCACCGCGCATCACGCGTTCAAATTCTGCGCGCTCTGAACCGGGCAGGGCCGCAACGCGCGCTTGCCACGCTTGGTATTGCGCTGCACTGCGTTGGCTTGCCGTGTGCCAAGCTTCTCGCACATCGGCTGGAATATCGAAGGGGCCATGCTTCCAACCCAGCAATTCCCGTGCGGCTTGAGCGTCTTCTTCAAACAAGCGTGCGCTGTGGCCGCCGCGTTGGCCTTGTAAACGCGCAATACCTTTGGCTATCACGGTGCGACATGCCAGCATCGAGGGGCGCGGCTCCAGCCGCGCTGCATCGAGTGCGACAGAGACGGCTTCTATGTCGTGGCCGTCGAGTTCAATCACATGCCACCCAGCAACACGAAAACGCTCGGCCACGTTTTCGCTGATAGAAAGTTCAGTGCTGCCGTCGTCAGTGATTTGGTTGTCGTCCCACAAAAGCACGAGCTTGCCCAATTGCAGATGGCCGGCCAGCGAAATCATTTCTTGGCCTACGCCTTCTTGCAAGCAACCGTCGCCCACAAAGGCATAGGTGAAGTGGTTGACAACATCATTGCCAAAGCGGGCATTCAAATAGGCTTCGGCCACGGCCATACCCAAAGCATTTGCAATGCCTTGGCCCAATGGGCCTGTCGTCACTTCAATGCCATTGTGAGCATCGTGTGGCCGCTCGGGATGGCCTTCACACACTGAGCCCAGCACGCGAAAACGTTTGATTTCATCCAACGTAAATTTGGGGTAGCCCGTGAGATGCAAAAGTGAATAAAGCAGCATCGAGCCATGGCCGTTTGACAGCACCACGCGGTCACGGTCAAACCAACCCGCGTCGTGGGGGTGGTGTTTCAGGTGACGGGTGTAGAGCGCAGTGGCAATTTCGGCCATACCCAGAGGTACGCCTTGGTGCCCTTCTTGGGCTTTAACGATGGCGTCAATCGAGAGAAAACGGATGGCATGAGCCATTGCTTGTTGCAGATGTGCATTCATGGTGTGTATTTTTGGCAAGCCCATACATGAACGCAAGCGATGAATATTCAGCGTCAGATGAACCTAATTCAAGCTTGTCGGGTAATTGGTGGCGAGGATTCTTCTCTGAGCCATTCCAAGAAGCACTGAACTTCTGGGCGAGAGGTGTGGCGAGCGGGGTAGACCATGAAGTGCGCTTTTACCTCCAAGCTGAGCCTGTCGCCAAAGATGGGCTGCAGCTTGCCCGTATCAATTAAAGCTTGGCCCACGCTGGTGCTTTCGAGCGCAACGCCCAGTTTTTGGACGGCGGCGTCTAGGCTCATCATGGCGCGGTCAAAGCGCAGCCCCATGCGTTCTGGACGTTCACTGGCATAAAAGCGTGCAAACCAGTCGGGCCACTGCACCAAGTTCACACTGGACTGTATGAGCGGCACGCGCATCAAATCTTGGGGTTCGTGGAGCGCATGGGTGCGGATGAACTCAGGGTTGGCCAGCGGCATGATGCGTTCGGTGAATATCGACTCCACTTCGAGGTTAGGCCAGTTCGGCATCCCGTAGCGAATGTCAACATCCATTTGTCCGAGCTGAAAGTCCGAGTGCACATGCGACGCCGACAACACCAACGAGATGTTGGGGTGCTGTTCTGTGAAGCGGGCGATGCGTGGCATTAACCAGAGGCAGGCAAAGCTGGGGCTGCTGTGCACGTACAACGTGTCTTGCACACCATGGCGTAAGTCTTCGGTCGCTGTGTTGATAGCGCCTAAGGCGCTGGCCACACGTTGCAGGTATTGCTGACCTGCTGGTGTCATTTCTACCCCGCGAGCGGAACGTTCGAACAAGCGCACATGCAACAGTCCTTCGAGTTTGGCCACTTGGTGACTAACCGCTGAGGGTGTGAGATGCAACTCTTCTGCAGCCAGTGCAAAGCTCTTGCGCCGTGCAATGGTTTCAAAAGCTTGCAAAGCAGCAAGGGGAGGGATCATGGCGTGAAAACTGTTCAATTGTTGCGCTGCAACATGAATGAAATTAAATTGTTGCTGAGTTTATATCGTTTGTGTTCAAGCACGACCCCGTCAAACAATCACGCCACTGGATCAAAGTAATGCAATCAAAAAAGGAGAAAAGCATGCTTCTCAAGGACAAAGTGGCCGTCATCACGGGCGGTGCAGGTTTAAATGGTTTGGGCTTTGCCACTGCACGCATGATGTCGGAGCAGGGCGCTAAGGTGGTCATCCTCGATTTGGAATTGGCCCACCCACAAGCAGCGGCCGCTCAACTCGGGGCTGAGCATTTGGGACTGGTAGCCGACGTGACTAATAAAGCGTCGTGTGAAGCTGCCGTGGCACAGATCAAAGCCAAGCTTGGACGCATCGACGTGTTGGTCAACAACGCGGGCATCACACAGCCCGTGAAGTTCTTGGACATCACAGGTGCTGACTACGATCGCATTTTGGATGTGAGCTTGCGCGGCACGCTTTACGCGTCACAAGCTGTTTTGCCTTTGATGATTGCGCAAAACAGTGGCTCTATCGTGTGTATTTCATCCGTGTCTGCGCAACGCGGCGGTGGCATTTTGGGTGGCCCTCACTATTCCGCAGCCAAGGCGGGTGTGCTTGGTTTGGCCCGTGCTATGGCGCGCGAATATGGCGGCAAGAACATCCGCGTCAACTGCGTGACGCCCGGCTTGATTGCCACCGACATTAACAAAGGCAAGATCCCTGAAGACAAACGCCAAGCCATTTTGGATGGCATTCCCCTCGGACATATTGGCGAGCCAAACGATGTGGCAGGTTGCGTGGTGTTCCTCGCTAGCAGCTTGTCGAAGTACTGCACCGGTATCACGCTGGACGTGAACGGTGGCATGTTGATTCATTGATATCGAGGCATAAACCCTTTCTTAAAACCACAGGAGACAAACCCATGAAAACCACTTCTCTTATTCGCCGTACCGTGTTGGCCACTGCTTTACTCGCTGCCACTGGCTTTGCAACTGCACAAACCGTCAAGCTCACATTGGCACACGGTAATCCACCAGACAACCCACGTCATATCGCATCCGTCAAGTTTGCTGAAACAGTCAAAGCCAAAACCAATGGTCGCGTAGAAATTCAAGTCGCGCATTCAGCCCAGTTGGGTGATGACGCTGCGATGGTCACAGCCTTGCGTTCAGGCACCTTGGACTTCTCGGCCAACAGCCAAGGTGCGGTTTCATCCACCGTGCCTGAGTTTGCAGCGCTGGGCATGCCTTTCTTATTTGCCGATGTACAAAAAGCTTGGGCTGTGATGGATGGGCCGATTGGCAAAGAACTGGGTGAAAAAGCCGCTGCCAAAGGTATGGTGTTATTGGGTTTGTGGGACAACGGCATTCGCCAAATGTCTAATAGCAAGCGCCCCATCAAGTCACCCGCTGACATGAGGGGTTTGAAGATGCGCACGCCACCAGATGCGGTGACTGTGGACATCATGCAATCGATGGGCGCTGACGCGCAGCAAATCAAGTTCTCTGAGTTGTATGTGGCCCTGCAACAAGGCGTGGTGGACGGTCAAGAAAACCCATTGACCAACATCTCATCCGCCAAGTTATATGAAGTACAAAAGTTCATCTCGTTGTCTGGCCACAAGTACGAGTCCACCCCTTTCTTGATGAGCAAACGTACTTGGGATCGCATGACACCAGCCGACCAAAAAGTGGTGACTGAAGCTGCGACGGAAGCAACGCAACTGCAACGCCGGTTGAACAAAGAAGTCGACGACAAGTTAGTCGCTGACCTCAAAGGTAAAGGCGTGCAGATTGACACCGTGGATCGCAAAGCCTTCGTGGATGCATGCGCACCGGTTTACACCAAGTGGACCACCGGCCCAATTGGTGAGTTTGTGACCCGTGTGGTGCAAGCGGCTCGTTGATTTTTTTAAACAGGATCCGCTGAGTCAGCGGGTCCTCAAGGTTTTGCCATGAATTCTTTTTTCAAAGCGGTAGACACAATCATTTCTTGGTGGTGTCACGCTGTGCTTTACATCACCTTGTCTGTCGTGTTTTTCATACTGAGTGTGAATGTCTGCCTGCGCTATGCCGCGGGAAGCAGTTTGTCCTGGGCTTCTGAACTTCCTGAATTGATGTTTCCTTGGATGATCATGTCTGGCGTTGTCATCGCAGCACAGCATGGTTCGCATATTGCGATTGTCATGTTGACTCAAAAACTTGGCGCTGTACGCCGATGGGTACTCACAGGCGCATCCTTGGTGGTGGCTGGCTTGTATCTTGGTTTGGCTTACTCAGCTCTGCCTGTGTTTGTAATTGCTGCAGATGAGCGTTCACCCATCATGCAAGTCCCCGGGTCTGTAAGTGTGGGCAGTTTGCTGCTAGGCTTTGTCATGCTAGCTATTGTGACGTTGTGTCGCTTGCCACAAGTGTGGCGCGGTGAAGAATATAACGAAATTGGAGCAGATGCATGACCACCCTCATCATTGGTTTATTCATCGTCGCTGCGCTTCTGTCGATTCCCATCGCCCATTCGCTGGTGCTGGCGTCTGTGGCTGGTTTGCTGATCATTGATCGAGTACCTGTGCACTTGGCTGTGGAGCAGATGCTCACGCAAACGCAAAGCTTTCCGCTGATTGCGATCCCCTTTTTCATGATGACCGGTGCATTGATGGTCAGCGGCAAGTTAGGTCAAAGTTTGGTTAGCTTGTTAACCATGATGATTGGCCGTGTGCACGGCGGTCCTGCTCAAGTGGGTGTGTTGTCGTCCACCATCTTTGGTGGTGTGTCAGGCTCAGCTGTGGCAGATGCATCTGCCATTGGATCGATGTTAATTCCCTGGCTCAAAAAGCTGGGTTATCCCGCACCCTTCGCAGCAGGCACCTTGGCAGCTGCAGCCACGATTGACATCTTGATTCCGCCTTCCATTCCCATGATCGTGTATGCGCTGGTGTCTGGCGCGTCAATTGGTGCTTTGTTTGTTGCAGGAATCTTGCCAGGTCTTTTAATGTGCGGTGGCTTTATGCTCGTTTGTTATGTCCAGGGGCGTCGTCGTAATTTCCCGCGTGACACCACTCCCTTTGAGTGGGGCGCTTTCATGCATCAGCTCCTGCATGCAGGCCCAGCGCTGGCCATGCCTGTACTTATCATCATATTCTTGCGCTTTGGCATTGCGACGCCTACCGAGGTGAGTGTGATGTCCACCCTTTATGCCTTGGTGGTGTCGGGTGTGGTGTATCGCGACTTGAGCCTCACCAAGCTCAAGTCAGCGGCTGTGGAGGCAGGCGTCTCAACTGGGGTGGTACTGCTCATCATCATGGCGTCGAGCGTGGTGGGTTGGATCGTCACTTACGAGCAGTTGCCAGCCGCTTTCACGTTGTATGCCAAAGAAACTTTGCAAGAGCCTTGGCTCATCATCTTGGCGATGAACTTGATCATGTTGGCCACGGGCATGTTCATTGATTTGCCAGCTGCTGTGTTGTTACTAACACCCATGTTTGTTCCACTCGCCACTGCAGTAGGAATGGACACCATTCAGCTCGGCATCATGATGATCGTGAACTTATCCATTGGTTTGTATCACCCACCTATTGGCACCACGCTGTTCATTACCAGCACCATCGCCAAGGTGCGAATAGGTGATGTGGTAGTGGAATTGATTCCTTTTTATGCCGTGGCCATTACGCTGTTGCTAGGTTTTGCCTACTTACCTTGGCTGACCCTGCGTTGATTTGAATTCCATAACTGACAGACACTATGAGTACCCTTCAAGAAATTGCCAGCTGCGCTTATCGTATTCGCCGCTATGCCTTGCGTATGGGCGAAGTGCAAGGCCAAGGCTATGTCGGTCAAGCTCTGGGCTATGCCGATGTGCTGGCCGTAGCCTATGGTCACGCAATGAACTTTCGTCCCAACGAGCCCGAGTGGGAAGGGCGTGACCGCTTTTTGCTCTCACATGGTCACTACGCCATTGCAGCTTACGCCGCCATGATTGAGGCAGGCATCATTCCCGAGTCCGAACTTGAAACCTACGGCAGCGACGACAGCCGTTTGCCCATGTCGGGTATGGCCACCTACACCCCGGGCATGGAAATGTCTGGGGGATCACTGGGGCAAGGCTTGCCCATCGCCGTGGGTATGGCGCTAGGGTTACGGCACCAAGGTAGCTCGGCTTTTGTTTACAACTCGATGTCTGATGGCGAGTTAGATGAGGGCTCCACATGGGAGGCTGCGATGTCTGCCGCCCACCATGGGCTGAGTAACTTGATTTGCATGGTCGACATCAATAACCAACAAGCCGATGGCCCATCGACCAAGGTCATGGGCTTCGAACCCTTGGCTGACAAGTGGGCGTCTTTTGGTTGGCACGTTCAGCGTGTCGATGGCAACCACCAGCCAGCCGTGCTGCGTGCGTTTGACACCGCTCGCGCCTTGCCTGATGCCAAGCCTCGCGTAATTTTGTGCGACACCTTAATGGGCAAAGGCGTGCCTTTCTTAGAGACCCGTGAGAAAAACCATTTCATCCGTGTGGACCCACCCGAGTGGCAACAGGCGCTGGATGTACTTGATGCGAATCGCCCTTAAAAAGCCGTAAAAGATATGAATGCCAAGACTGAAAAAAAACCTCGGCTGACCACCTCAGCCATGATCGCTTCGATCGCGTCTGAAGGCCAGCGTGTCAAAGCCGCACCATTTGGCAAAGCCTTGGTGGAATACGCAGCGAACCACCCCGAAGTGGTGGGCATGACGGCCGACCTCGCCAAATACACCGATCTGCATTTATTTGCCCAAGCCTACCCCGAGCGGTTCTTCCAAATGGGCATGGCCGAACAGTTGCTCATGGGTGCTGCAGGTGGCATAGCCAAAACTGGTTTGGTACCGTTTGCCACAACCTATGCCGTCTTTGGCACACGTCGTGCCTATGACTTTATTCATCAAGTGATTGCCGAAGAGAACTTGAATGTGAAGATTTGCTGCGCTTTGCCTGGCCTCACCACAGGCTATGGCCCCAGCCACCAAGCTACCGAAGACCTCGCCATGATGCGTGCGATTCCTGGCATGACCGTGGTGGACCCTTGTGATGCGTTGGACATTGAACAAGCCGTGCCACAAATTGCCGCCCACCCAGGCCCTGTTTACATGCGCTTGTTGCGTGGCAACGTGCCTTTGGTACTGGACGATTACAACTACAAGTTTGAGCTTGGCAAAGCCAAACTGTTGCGCGATGGAGCCGATGTGCTGGTGATTTCCAGCGGCTTCATGACCATGCGCACACTTGAAGTAGCCAAGCAACTCGAAGTCGACAACATCAACGTCGCAGTGTTGCATTGCCCAACCATCAAGCCGCTCGACGAGGCCACCCTCTTGGCCGAGGTGCGCAAGCCAGGTCGTCTGGTGGTAGTGGCCGAAAACCACTCTGTGATTGGCGGTTTGGGTGAAGCCGTGGCGGGCTTGTTGTTGCGCGAAGGTGCTGCACCTGCCAAGTTCCGCATGTTGGGTTTACCCGATGCGTTTTTAGACGCTGGCGCATTGCCCACATTGCATGACCGCTATGGAATTTCTGCTGAAAAGGTGTCAGCTTGCTTGAAGGCTTGGCTGACTTGAGTGACCATCGTACAAGCCGCTAGGTTACTGTCGCCACTTTAACTCGGTGGGCTTGCGTCTTCGCTTTAAACGCTTAAAGTGCGGCAGAACTTATTGAAAGAGAGCCCATGAAGACCTACAACATCGCCTGCATCCCCGGAGACGGCATTGGCAAAGAAGTGATCCCTGCAGGCCAGCAAGTGCTGCAAGCTTTGGCTGCGGCCAGCCATGCATTCAAATTTGAGTTCACCAGCTTTGGCTGGGGCGGCGACTGGTACCGCGCTCATGGCGAGATGATGCCCCAAGACGGGCTGGACGCGCTGCGCGGCAAAGACGCCATCTTGTTTGGCTCGGCCGGCGACCCGCACATCCCCGACCACATCACGCTGTGGGGCCTGCGCCTGAAGATTTGCCAAGGCTTTGACCAATACGCCAACGTGCGCCCCACGCGCATCCTGCCCGGCATCGACGCGCCGCTCAAGCGCTGCACCCCCAAGGATTTGGACTGGGTCATCGTGCGCGAGAACTCCGAAGGCGAATACTCCGGCGTGGGCGGCCGGGTCCACCAGGGCCTCCCGATCGAGGCGGCCACCGACGTGTCCATCATGACCCGCGCTGGGGTCGAGCGCATCCTGCGCTACGCCTTCAAGCTGGCGCAGTCGCGCCCCCGCAAGCTGCTCACCGTGGTGACCAAGAGCAATGCCCAGCGCCACGCCATGGTGATGTGGGACGAGATCGCGGTGCAAATCTCCAAAGAGTTCCCCGACGTCAAGTGGGACAAAGAACTGGTCGACGCCGCCACCGCCCGCATGGTCAACCGCCCAGCCACGCTCGACACCATCGTCGCCACCAACTTGCATGCCGACATCTTGAGCGACCTGGCCGCAGCGCTGGCCGGCAGCCTGGGCATTGCGCCCACCGGCAACATCGACCCCGAGCGCCGTTACCCCAGCATGTTCGAGCCTATCCACGGCTCGGCCTTTGACATCATGGGTAAGGGGTTGGCAAACCCTATAGGAACTTTTTGGAGTTGTGTCATGCTGCTTGAGCATTTGGGCGAGCATGCTGCTGCGCACAAACTGATGCAGGCCATCGAACAAGTCACCGCCAATCCCGCCTTACATACGGGTGATTTAGGTGGCCAAGCCACCACCGTGCAAGTGACCCAAGCGGTGTGCGATTTGCTGGCCTCATAAATTCAAACAGGAGACAAAACTATGCGAATCCATTTACCTTTGCGTGCGTTCATTGCCGCGTCTGCCCTCTTCAGCGCGGCGGCTTGGGCGCAGCCTTGTCCCGATAAAAATGTGCAGTACTGGCAGGCCTTTCCTCCAGGCGGCGAGTCTGACTTGTCAGCCCGTCACCAACAAATGGTGCTGAAGAAAAAATGTGCCGCCATCGAAACCGTGGTTCAGTACAAGGCGGGTGCTGGCGGCGCGCTGATGTGGACACAGATGAACACCTTGCCCGGCGATGGCGTCAACGTGGTGGGCATCAACTTGCCGCATATCGTGTTTCAGCCCATCGAAGGGCAAGTGCAATACAAAACGGCCGATGTCACACCCGTGTATTGGTTTCACTACACGCCCGACATCTTGGTGGTTCCTGTGGCCAGCCCCATCAAGACCTTTGCAGAATTCTTGACGGCAGCAAAGAAAGAGCCAGGCAAGATGTCACTCGGTGGTTCGGGCCTCAACTCTGCCAACCATGCGGCACACGAGCGCTTGAATGCGGCCTTCAATGTGAAGACGATTTACATCCCCTTCAAAGGTACGGGCGATATGACCACGGCGGTGCTCGGCAGCCAAGTGGATGGTGCTATCACTTATGTGCCCTTTGCCATCACCAACAAAGCGCGCGTGCGCCCCCTCGCCGTGGCCATGGAGCAGCGCCACCCGCTGATGCCCGAGGTGCCGACTTTCAAAGAGTTGGGTGTGAACTGGGTCGACGGCGCTTACCGTGGCATTGGCGTGCCAAAATCAACCACGCCCGAACAGAAGAAGCGTTTGTCTGATCTGTGGGCCAATTTAAACAACGACCCCGAGATGAAAGACCTCGCTGCCAAAAATGGCTTTGAGTTGGTGAACGTGGGTGTGGAGCAAATGGATGCCTTCATGAAAGAACGCACCCAGATCTACACCGAAGGCGCTGCGCGATTGGGGTTAGGAAAAAAGTGAGTTAACTCTGTCTACTTCAACTGTCATGTTGTTTCAAAACCCTGAGGCTGTGATGGCGCAGCCTCAGGGTTTTTTACGCCAGCTCTACGATGCCGCTGTGCTGCGGGCCTTACCGATTCACAACACCGCGGCTTATTTGCCGCCGCCTCCCAAAGGCCGCACCTTGGTGTTGGGCGCTGGCAAAGCGGGTGGCGCGATGGCGCAAGCGGTGGAGGCGCTGTGGCCGAGCGACAAACCTTTGTCAGGCCTAGTGGTGACGCGTTATGGCCATACGCCACCGCGCCCAGCGGGTGTGCCCGAGCGCATTGAGGTCGTCGAGGCGTCGCACCCCGTGCCTGATGCAGCAGGGCTCGCCGCTGCGGAGCGCATCTTGGCCCTGACGCAAGGGCTGAGTGCGGACGACTTGGTGTTGTGCCTCATTTCTGGTGGCGGCTCTGCGTTGCTGACTTTGCCAGCTGACGGTTTGACCTTAGAAGACAAACAACGCATCAACAAAGACTTGCTCAACAGCGGTGCTGGCATTGGCGAGATGAACTGTGTGCGCAAGCACCTCTCGCGCATCAAAGGGGGACGCTTGGCCGCCGCGTGTGCGCCCGCCCAAGTGGTGACCCTCACCATCAGCGATGTGCCCGGGGACGACCCATCGGTCATTGCCAGCGGCCCCACCGTGCCTGATGTGACGACCTGCGCCGATGCCTGGGGCATCTTGCAACGCTACAACATCCAAGTGCCTGCCGCAATTGAAGCCGCGCTGAAAGCCAGCGCACTCGAAACCCCCAAGCCCAGCGCCGCGTGGGACAAGCAGCCCGTGCATTTGATGGCCACACCCCAACAGTCGCTCGACGCCGCCGCTGAGCTGGTGCGTGCTGCAGGCCTGAACGCGTATGTGCTGAGCGACGAGCTAGAAGGTGAGTCCCGTGAAGTGGGCAAGGTGCACGCTGCACTGGCGCGTGCAGCTGCCCGCGGCTTGGGACCGTTCCAAAAACCTTGCGTCATCTTGAGTGGTGGCGAAACCACGGTAACGATTCGCAAACAAGCGCCTGGCACCCCCAAGGGCCGAGGCGGGAGAGCAGGGGAGTTTTGCCTTGGCCTGGCGCTGGCTTTGCAAGCGCAGGCTGGCGTGTGGGCCATTGCCGCTGACACCGATGGCATTGATGGCATCGAAGACAACGCGGGCGCATGCGTGTCGCCCAACACGCTGGCCCGTGCCGAGGTGGCAGGTGTGAAAGCCGCCGATTGCTTGGACCGCAATGATGCTTACGGTTTCTTTGAAGCGGTGGGCGACTTGGTGGTGACGGGGCCTACACACACCAATGTGAACGATTTTCGGGCGATGTTGGTGATTTGAGTTATGAATCGTTCAAGCTAGTATTCAAGTACGTCAGGAGACTGCCATGTTCAAAGTCCACGCCGTTGCCCCCCATCGTTTGCCTCAGCTCTTGCGCGAGATGCCCAAGGCTGAGTTGCATATTCACATCGAAGGGTCATTAGAGCCAGAGTTGATCTTTGCATTGGCCGAGCGCAATGGCGTGAAGCTGCCCTTTGCCAGCGTCGACGCGTTGCGTGCGGCTTATGCCTTCACCAATCTGCAAAGCTTCCTCGATATTTATTACGCGGGCGCAAGCGTGCTGCTGCATGAGCAAGATTTCTATGACATGGCTTGGGCCTATTTGCAGCGCGCCAAAGCCGACCACGTGGTGCATACCGAAATCTTCTTTGACCCCCAGACGCACACCGAGCGCGGCGTGCCGATGGCGACCGTGATTAACGGCCTGCACCGCGCGTGTGTGGATGCGCAAACGCAGCTGGGTGTGAGTGCCCAGCTGATTTTGTGCTTTCTGCGTCACCTGAGCGAAGAGGCCGCGCTGCACACCTTTAACGAGGCCTTGCCCTTTAAGTCCAAGTTCATCGGTGTGGGCTTGGATTCCAGCGAAGTGGGCCACCCGCCTGAGAAGTTTAAAAACGTGTTTGCCTTGGCCCACGCGCATGGTTTGCATTTGGTGGCCCATGCGGGCGAAGAGGGGCCGCCTGCTTATATTTGGAGCGCCTTGGATGCGTTGCACGTCGAGCGCATCGACCACGGCGTGCAAGCCGTGCATGATGCGGCTCTGATGGCGCGTTTGGTCAAAGATCGCATGCCTCTGACTGTGTGTCCGCTGTCTAACCAAAAGCTGTGTGTGTTTCCTGATTTGAAAAATCACAACATCGGCCAGCTGCTTGATGCTGGTCTGTGTGTGACCATCAACTCAGACGACCCTGCTTACTTTGGTGGCTACATCAATGACAACTTTGTGCAAACCTTCGCCGCTACTGACCTCAATGCCCAGCAAGCTTATGTGTTGGCCAGCAACAGTTTTGAGGCCAGCTTTGCGACCGAGCAGCAAAAAAACCAATGGCTGCATTTGCTCAAACAAACCTTTCAACGGTTTTCAGAGCAGGATTGATGCAGCACTTGACTTTGCATGTCACTGTTGTACTCAAGACTAATTAGCCCAAGTGCAGCCGCCAGATTTAATCCGCCGTTATTTTTTCGTCTTTCACAATTTTTGCCATCGCAGGAATTTCGCGATTCATCCATTTCGAGAAATCAAGCGAACTCATAGTTGTCGGCTCGGCCCCCAAAACTATCAAGCGTTCCTTCACATCTGGCATAGCAGTGATTCTCAAAACTTCTGCATTTACTTTGTCAATGATGGCCTTTGGTGTGCCTGCCGGTGCAAGCAACCCTTGCCAACTGCCGGTGAGGAAATCGGGCAAAGTTTCAGCCACAGTTGGCACATCTCCTAATTGCGAATTGCGTTTGCCACTTGAAACTGCAATGAGTTTTATTTTTCCTGCTTTGACATGGGGGTAGGTCGCCACCATGCCATTGAATGTCACGTCTACCTGACCACCAATTAAATCGGTCATCGCCTGAGCGCCGCCCTTGTATGGCACATAGCCCCACTCGATACCACTGCGATTGGCAAATACAACACCTGCTAGATGTGTAGCGCTTCCCATGCCAGCAGCAGCAGCGTAATTCATCTTGCCTTTTTGGGATTTGGCGTAAGCGATCAATTCAGCGGTGGTGTTCGCAGGTATCTTGCTGCTCACGACCAAAAGATGGGGTGAATAAGCCACCATTGAAACTGGCGCAAAATCATTCTGAACGCTGAAAGGCAGTTTGAATAGAGCAGGGCTGATGACAAGATTGCCGACATCCATCAGTGCAAAGGTATAGCCATCCGGCGCTGATTTAGCGACGATATCTGCTCCTAAGTTGCCGCTTGAGCCTGGGCGGTTTTCTACTACCACTGGCTGACCCCATGACTCAGTCAGCTTGACACTGAGTATTCGCGCCAAGACATCTGACGTGCCACCCGCAGGGAAGGGCACCACAATTTTGATAGGTTTGGTGGGGTAGTCTGCTTGTGCGTTGGCATTCAATGGAACGAGACCCATCAGACCACTTAATGCGCCAAGCGCAAACTTGAAAAAAGAAAAAGCCTTCATTTGAACCACCTATAAATAGAAGAATGAAAAAGGGGCAAATAAATCGCCCCTGCATGACTGCAGAAGCTTTTCTAAATGGCTTGTTGACTTACGGGGTTAGCAAAGACAACAAGTCTTTCAAGTTGGCAGCCTTGCTTAGGCCCCAGCAAGATTGGATGATTTGATTGCTGCGCGCAGCGCCCAAGATTGGGTCAGCCAAGTCGTGGAACTTGCGCTCCAACATGGCGTCGGTCATGGGGCGTTGCAGAGAGCCAATGGCATGCTCCACATGCACCTCCACTGTGCGGCCGTCTTTCAAATGCGCGGTGACGTACACGCTTTCTTCGCGAACCGATGCGTCGACCACGGCGTTGACCTTGTCACGCAAGGCCACGACGTCGTCGCGGCGCACGATGTGGTCGGAGAACTCTTCTTCACCCGCGCGGCCAAAAATCAAGCCCACGGCACAGCCGTGGTACACGCTGAACTTGCCTTGCAGACCATCCTGGGGTGTTTTCTTTCCCGTCAACTCCAACACCAAGGGGTGTACGCGCAAGTCGATGCGGGTCACGTCTTCGGGCTTGACGCCTTGCTCACGCAACTGCGCACAAGCGTCGATGCTAGGGTGAATCACGATGCCGCAGGCAAAGGGCTTGTAAGCGTTAAAGCTAATTTCAAAACGTTGGCCCAACTCGTCTTGTGCTTCGCGCCAATCGAACTTGGTGGACACCACTTGGGCCCAGCCGCACGGGGCTTCGAGTGAGCGCGCGCTTGAAGTGAAACCATGCTGTGCCATCAAGGCCGACATCAAGCCTGCACGCGCTGCGCCGCCAGGGTGAAAGGGCTTGGTCATGGTGCCAAACTGTTCGCGCAAGCCAATGGGTTGCGAGGCAGCAATGCCCAGGGCCATGGTGGTTTGTTGTTCGGTCAAGCCCAGCAAACGGGCGCAGGCCGCTGCCGCGCCCAGCGTGCCTGTGGAGCCCGTGATGTGCCAGCCACGGTCATAGTGCTCGGGGTAGACCAAGTTCCCCATGCGGCACGCCACGTCAATGCCCAACACAATGGCGTCAATCACTTGGCGGCCAGTGCTGCCTTGGTGTTCGGCCAAGGCCATGACGGCAGAGGCCACAGGGCCTGCCGGGTGAATGATGGTTTTGAGGTGGGTGTCGTCGTAATCAAAAGTGTGTGACGAAATGCCGTTGATGAGGGCGGCGTTGGCCATGTCCACACGCTCTTTGCGGCCCGCCAAGGTGGCTTGAGGGGCAGGGGCGAGCATTTGCACGGCGGCCAAAGCTGCATCGACCGCTTCGTGTTGAGCCGCGCCAATGGCGCAACCCAGCCAGTTCAAAAAGGTGCGGTGTGCTTCGTGTTCGACGGCATCACTCCAGCCTTGGGCGGGGTGTTGTGACACAAAGTGCGCAAGCTGTGCGGTGATGGCCGGGGCGTGGTGGTCTGCCGCAACGGCGATATTGACTGTCATGTGGATTCCGTTTCAGTTAAAAAAATCAGGTGTTTTCTAGGTTGATGTTGCGTTCGCGCGCGAGCTTGGTCCAGCGCGCCAAATCTTTTTTCATGTAGTCGCCGAATTGTGCAGGGGTCATGGGGGTGAGTTCCACCGCTTCGGCGCTGAGTTTGTCGCGCAAGTCGGGCATGGCCAGCACTTGGGCCATGGCATTGTTGAGTTGCGTCACCAAGGCGGCGGGTATACCTGCGGGCCCCACCACGCCATACCACTGCTGTGCATCAAAGCCTTTGAGGCCTGCCTCTTCCATCGTGGGCACATCTTTGAGGGCGGGGTGACGCTGCGTGCCTGTGACTGCGAGTGGGCGCAAGCGGCCATTGCGAATGTGCGGCAGTGCGGCCGCGAGGCCCGGGAACATCGCTTGGGTTTGCCCGGCGATGAGGTCAGTGGTGGCGGGTGCAATGCCACGGTAAGGAATGTGCACCATGAACGTGTTGGTTTGCGCTTTGAACAACTCGGCAGTCAAGTGCGTCAAAGAGCCCGCGCCAGCCGAACCATACGAGATTTTGGCGGGATTTTTCTTGACGTAATCAATGAACGATTTGACGTCCGTCACAGCGAGGGCCGAATTGACCACCAACACATTGGGCGTGCTGCCAATCATGCCAATGGGCGTGAAGTCTTTGATGGGGTCATAAGTCAATTTGCGTGTGGCAGGCGCGGTGCCGTGGGTGGCCACGTAGCCTTGCATCAGGGTGTAACCATCAGGTGCGGCGCGGGCCGTGGTTTGCGAGGCAATCACGCCACCGCCACCACTTTGGTTGTCCACCACCACGGTTTGGTTCAGCACTTTGCCAAGGCGCTCGCAAAAGGTGCGTCCAATCATGTCCGAGCCACCGCCAGCTGCGACGGCCACGATGTATTTGATGGGCTTGTTGGGATAGACCGCTTGGGCCTGAACCGACTCCGCTAAACCAAAAAGCAAAGGCGAGGCTTGTAAGAGGGTGCGGCGTTTCATGGTGTCTCCTTGATGGGGGAAGAAATGATCGTATGCGATTGTTTGTACATGGGCTGTCGCCAACAGTCCAGAGGGTGACAGCGGGTCTAAAATGCATCACTTATTCAAAGGTTAAACGATGAGCATCAAGAGCGACAAATGGATCCGCCGCATGGCCCAAGAGCACGGCATGATCGAACCCTTCGAGCCTGGCCAGATTCGCCAAAACGCTGCGGGTGAAAAAATCGTCAGTTATGGCACCAGCAGCTACGGCTATGACATCCGTTGCGCACCTGAGTTCAAGGTGTTCACCAATATTTACAGCACCGTGGTGGATCCTAAAAACTTTGATCCCAAAAGTTTTGTAGACATCGAGTCGGACGTGTGCATCATCCCGCCCAATAGTTTTGCATTGGCCCGCACGATGGAATACTTCCGCATTCCACGCAATGTGTTGACGGTGTGCTTGGGCAAGAGCACCTATGCGCGCTGCGGCATCATTGTCAACGTCACCCCGTTTGAGCCCGAGTGGGAAGGCTATGTGACGTTGGAGTTTTCTAACACCACACCCTTGCCCGCCAAGATTTATGCTGGCGAGGGCTGCGCCCAAGTCTTGTTTTTCGAGAGCGACAAAGATGACGTGTGCGAAACCAGCTACAAAGACCGTGGCGGCAAGTACCAAGGACAAGTGGGCGTTACCCTGCCCAAGACCTAATTGATCCAGTCGCCAGACCTCATCGGTTGGGGCTGCGTGACAAAACTCCCACCGCTCGCGGGGCGCACTTAAGCCCCCCGCTCAAGCGACATCACAAACTACCGCGGCCTTCTTTGGCGTGAAAAGCTTGCGCTGTTTCCCAAGCCACTTTTTGCAAATGGGCGGCCACTTCTTGGGGCAAGCCTGCCGTGTAGGTGTTGCCTATCGGGTTTTGTTTGTAGACCGATGCCAAGACGGTGCTGGCAGCTAAGTAGGTGCCCATCAGGCTGGGGTGGCGCTTGTCAGCCACATACAAATTCAAGTCGGGGCGTTGTGCGATGGAGTTGGCAAACGCCAAGCCTGCGGGCACCACCAGTGCATTGTTTTGTTTGCCCGCTTTGATGTATTCGTTGGCTAAGGGGATGGTCATGTCTGGCTTGTCTGCATAAGCCCATGACATGAACAAAATAGGTTCTGCACCATATTTGCGCACGGTGTCGCTGTGCTTTTTGGAGAACTCGTAAAAGATAGTTTGCAGCTTGGGGTGCACAGGGCATTGGCTGCAATCCATCATCATCACGCCGTCAAAGGGTTTGTCAAAGGTGTTGAACACCACTTCGTTATCGCCCACAAATGAGTAACTGGCCACACCGCCGGGTTTAAAGTGGGCCTCCATGTCGTGCCAGTTGATGCCAGAGCCGCTGATGGTGGCCGAGGTGGCTCTGTAGCCCTTGCCACCCGCCGCACTCAACATGAGACCCACATGGCCATGCATGGAGTTGTTGTAATAAAAGAAGCTGTTGCCTACCCAGAGCAGCGTTTTCACGTCGGTTGTTTTAGCTTGTTTCGCGGGGGTAGATGTCAGGGTTCCACAGCCTGTTAAACCCAAGGCAAGGGAGAGCGTCAAGATCAAGCGGGCCAGCAGCATAGGACTTTCTTTCAAATTAAAAAATTCTCGGTTCACGCGGGTCTCTCGGCAATCGGGCAAGCCCCTAGATGAGTCAGGCGCCAGGGGTATACCGATGAGAACTAACAGATTAATTCTGTATTGTGAAAGGCCTTTCGGCTTGGCCGCCCACAATGCGACAATAAGCCCCAGACATGACGACCTCTTTTTCCAACTTGCAGCTGGCCCCCGCGCTGGCACGTGCCGTAGCCGAAATGGGCTACGAATCCATGACCCCCATCCAAGCCCAGGCCATTCCCGTGGTTCTGACGGGCCAAGACGTGATGGGTGCCGCCCAAACCGGCACGGGCAAAACAGCCGCGTTCTCGCTGCCACTGCTGCAGCGTTTGCTCAAACATGAGAACAGCTCCACCTCGCCCGCACGTCACCCTGTGCGCGCCTTGGTGTTGTTGCCCACCCGTGAGTTGGCAGACCAAGTGGCTCAGCAAATCAAACAATATGCCGTGCACACCAACCTGCGCAGCATGGTGGTGTTTGGTGGCATGGACATGAAACCCCAAACGCTTGAGCTGAAAAAAGGCGTCGAGGTCTTGGTGGCCACGCCTGGCCGTTTGCTCGATCACATTGAAGCTAAGAATGTGGTGCTCAACCAAGTGGAATACGTGGTGCTCGACGAAGCTGACCGCATGTTGGATATTGGCTTCTTGCCAGACCTGCAACGCATCTTGAGCCATTTGCCCAAGACGCGCACCACGCTGTTGTTTTCGGCCACTTTCTCGCCCGAAATCAAGCGTTTGGCAGGCAGCTATTTGCAAAACCCCGTCACCATCGAAGTGGCGCGCCCCAATGAAACCGCGGCCACCATCACGCAGCAGTTTTACAGCGTGAGTGTGGACGACAAGTACAACGCTTTGCGCCATCTCATCAAAGCCAAAGGCATGAAGCAAGCCTTTGTGTTTTGCAACAGCAAACTCGGCTGCGCGCGTTTGGCTCGTTCGCTCGAACGCGATGGTTTTCGCACCAGCGCCTTGCACGGCGACAAAAGCCAAGACGAGCGCCTGAAAGCCCTCGAAGGCTTCAAGCAGGGTGAGGTCGATTTGTTGGTGTGTACCGATGTGGCCGCGCGCGGCTTGGACATCAAAGACGTGCCCGCGGTGTTCAACTTCGACATTCCTTTCAACGCCGAAGACTACGTGCACCGCATTGGCCGCACAGGCCGCGCTGGCGCGTTAGGTCACGCCATCAGCTTTGTCTCGGGCAGCGACCAACGTTTGGTGAGTGATATTGAGAAATTGCTCAAGACCAAAATCACACTAGAAAATGTGACCGTGACGCAAGACCGCCCTCGCGAGAGTCGCGAGCCGCGCAGTGATTCGCGTGCAGATGCGCCTCGCGGCGAGGCCCCACGCGGCGAGCGCGCCGCCTCCTCTGGGCGCCCCCGCGAGCAAGACAGCCGTCGCAGCCGCGAAGCGGGCTACGTGCCCGCGCCCCGTATCAAGAACGACCCGTTCTTCGATAAGCCCTACGAAGCCGCCACGCGCAGTACCGAAACAGCGCCTGCCACGCCCGATCCCTTGCGTAAATCCCCCAACATCAAACCTAAACGGGTTATGGCGGCTTTGTTCAAGTCCACGACGTAAACCACTTGGCGTGATCGCGGCCTTCGATGCCAGCTTCTCTAGAAATCATTCTTGACAATTTAAATAGTTGGACCAAATTTAATATTTTTTAATAATTTTTTTATTTTTTAAGAATTGACCCATTTTCTTTATATAATTATTTGTAGTTAAATTTGATTCACTATTGAAACCATGGACCTTCATAAAGTAGTATTTTTAAAAATAATCTTTAGAACTTACGGGCAGTTTCTGCCAGTCAAGTTCGTACTGTTTTGCGGGCTGCTGGCCTCTGGAGCTGTCAGCGCCCAAGCGCCTCTTCAGGCTCAGCCGCTTGCATTCAAGGCGCTATTGGAGGCGGCTTCAGCCTCCTACCCCACCTTGGTGGCAGCCAGACTAGAAGCTAGGGCTGCCAGTGAAGATGTTGCTGCCGCCGAGCGCATTCGTTGGCCCACCCTCAGCACGACCGTGGAGTCTTACAGCGGCAACACACGGTCCTATCCCACGCGCTCGGTGCAGGTGGATCAAACGGTCTGGGACTTTGGTCGCAACACCGCCAAAATTTCAGAGACGCAAGCCCTTTCAGACATCAGTGTGCTCAAGGTCTACCTGCAGCAGCAAGATGTTTTTTTACAAATGACAGGTGCGTGGCAAAACATGATCGCTGCTTTTGAGCGGCGCAAAGTTGCCAAGCAGACGCTGGACCGGCTCCAGGGCTACCAAGCCCAAATGCGTCGCCGTGTC
>JAVLFR010000231.1:0-1533 GCA_046052785.1 Limnohabitans sp.
GCGATCGTCGGCAGCGTCAGATGTGTATAAGAGACAGACGTTGGGCTTCAAACAGTTCAGCCTTGCGCATCATCTCGCGTTCAACAGCCTCAATGGCGGCTTTTTGCATCTCGCTGTTGGACATGGCTTCACCCACCATGTTGAGCACAAACGGGCGCACGATGGTCACAATCACGACCATAAAAATCAAACCCATCAGCAGGGTATTGATCACGTCAGGAATGAACATCTTCGCCCTCCACTTGGTCATCAACTTGTGCGCGACCTTGCACCAATGACGAGTTTTCTCGCCAGGCTTCAACATCGATCAACAACGCACGGGCCAAGCCCTCGAGTCGGTGTTCGACCAAATCCTCGACCACCGTGTCGTTGGCAAAGACCCGCACGCTCCCAGGCTTCATATCAGGCACAGCCTCTAGACGCATGCCTTTGATGAAGTCACCGCTTTGCCCCTGCAAACGGGCTTTGTCCTCGGCATTGAGCTCGAGCACGACCGCTCCATGCACGGGATGATCGAGCTCATCCAAACAACGTTGCACCAAACGCTCAATGGCTTTGCCAGAGGTTTGCAATTCACCCACCACCACTTGTTCTGCAATGTGCATGGCCAAGCGTTTGAGGGGTTCAAAAAATTTCTTCGGCTCATCGATCAAAGCCCCTAATTCGCGGGCAGCGTTGTCCAACACGGTGCGATGCGCCGCAATTTCCTCAGCCATCTCCGCGCGGGCTTGGGCATCGCCCTCGCTGACGCCTTGAGCTTTGCCCTCGGCTAGGCCTTGAGCCAAGCCTTCTGAAAAACCTTGGGCCTGGCCTTGCGCCAATCCCTCGGCCAGGGCTTGCTCCTTGGCTTGCGCCACCGCCTGTGCCAAGGCAACGGCTGCCGCCTCGCTCGCTTGGGCCGCCCCTTTGGCAAATTGCTCCGCCTCGCGCTGTGCCACCTCTTCGGGGGCAATGCCCCCCACCACGGCTGGCAGCTCGGGGGCAATGGGTTCTATCGAGGCGAGCGGCTCAGATGCCTCTAAAACCGCCTCGTTCGTATCCACGACGGGCTGGTCTTGCATGCCAGGTGGCTGTTGATCAGCTCCGTCTTGCAGCGCGGTATCGATACCATTCGCCTGGTCAGCTTCTTGGGCTGTATCCGAGACAGACTCGACCACATCAGGATGAATCACGATGGGGTCGGCCACTTTGGCATCTGAAGTGATCGGGCTGACCACCAAGGTCTCGGCCAATGCCGCTTGCGCCATGGCGCGTTGCAACACAACGGGATCGACCTGTGCGCGTAACTTGGACTTGCGTGATGCGCCATAGGCATCCATCACGAAAGGCAAATGTTGATTCGTTTCTGTACCCGCAACGGAGGCGGGCTTTTCTTCACCCAAGGCCTCGTTGCGGTACTCGCCGTCGAGCAACGCCAATGACGCTTGGGCTTGTGGACTCAACGGTTGTTTGGTGGATTGGTAATGCGCGGCCGAAAACCCACTGGGGCCTGGCGGAAAGCCAAGCTCTGCAAACGGGGGTGGCACATCGGCG
>JAVLFR010000232.1:0-2715 GCA_046052785.1 Limnohabitans sp.
CGGTCAAGTCATCGGCAGGCACATAAACGGCTTGGATGGAGGTGATCGAACCCACTTTGGTGGAGGTAATACGCTCTTGCAAACGGCCCATTTCTTCGGCCAATGTAGGCTGGTAACCCACCGCAGAAGGCATACGACCCAACAAGGCGGACACTTCGGTACCGGCCAAGGTGTAGCGATAGATGTTGTCCACGAAGAACAACACGTCTTTGCCTTCATCACGGAAAGACTCGGCGATGGTCAAACCTGTCAGCGCCACGCGCAAACGGTTGCCTGGGGGCTCGTTCATTTGGCCGTAGACCATGGCTACTTTTGACTCTTTCAGGTCTTTCAAGTTCACCACACCCGAGTCGGCCATCTCGTGATAAAAGTCGTTACCCTCACGTGTACGCTCACCCACGCCAGCAAACACGGACAAACCGCTGTGCGCTTTGGCGATGTTGTTGATGAGCTCCATCATGTTCACGGTCTTGCCCACACCCGCACCACCGAACAAGCCAACCTTACCGCCTTTGGCGAAAGGACAGACCAAGTCGATCACCTTGATGCCGGTCTCAAGCAATTCTTGCGAAGGGCTGAGTTCGTCATAGGCGGGTGCCTTGCGGTGGATAGATGCAGTTTGAGTTTGATCGACTGGGCCACGTTCGTCGATGGGGCTACCCAACACGTCCATGATGCGACCGAGGGTGGCTTTACCCACAGGAACGGTAATCGCCGCGCCTGTGTTTGTCACCATCAAACCACGGCGCAGGCCGTCGGAAGTGCCCAACGCGATGGTACGGACAATGCCGTCACCGAGCTGTTGCTGAACTTCCAGTGTCAGTGCAGTGCCTTCGAGCTTGAGCGCATCGTAGACCTTGGGCATTTGGTCGCGTGGGAACTCGACGTCCACCACCGCGCCAATACATTGAACAATCTTGCCTTGGGCTTGAGCCATTTTTTGCTCCAAAAATTAAAATCAGACAGCAGCCGCACCAGCAACGATTTCCGAAAGTTCTTTCGTGATCGCAGCTTGACGCGTCTTGTTGTAAACCAGTTTGAGTTCGTTAATCACGTTCCCAGCGTTGTCGGTTGCGGACTTCATCGCAACCATTCGGGCCGATTGCTCGGACGCCATACTTTCAGCCACGGCTTGGTAAACCATTGCCTCTACGTAACGAAGCAAAAGCTCGTCGATCACGACGTGCGCATCTGGTTCGTAGATGTAGTCCCAAGTTCTGTGGGCTTCATGCGTTTTCAGGTCTTCGGCCGACAAAGGCAAAAGCTGCTCGACCACAGACTCTTGCTTCATGGTGTTGATGAAACGGGTGAAGCACAGTTGGACCGAGTTGATCTCACCGGCTACATACGCATCCAACAACACCTTGACGGGGCCAATCAGCTTTTCGAGATGCGGTGTGTCACCTAACTGCGTGGCATGCGCCACAACCTTGACACCCGAGCGTCCCAAGAAGCCTAAACCCTTGTTGCCAATGGCCACTGCTTGCGCTTTGTGGCCTTGAGCTTGCAAATCACGCAATTTGTTGGATAGCAAACGCAACACGTTGGTGTTGAGACCGCCACACAAACCCTTGTCAGTGGTCACCACAATAAAACCGACATCCTTGGCCTGGTTCAACTCCATGAAGGGATGAACGTACTCAGGATTGGCCTTGCCGAGGTTAGCCGCGACATGACGAATCTTCTCGCTGTAAGGGCGAGCCGCACGCATGCGGTCTTGCGCCTTACGCATCTTTGACGCGGCCACCATTTCCATGGCTTTGGTGATCTTTTTGGTGTTCTCCACCGATTTGATCTTGCCGCGTATTTCCTTACCTGCTGCCATTTGAGGCTCCTTGTGTCAGGTACGGATTAAGCGAAGGTTTTCTTGAACGCAGTCAAAGCTGTGCTCAGTTCGGCCTCGGCGTCTTTGTCCATGGCTTTGTCGGCTTCTAGTTTGGCCAACAAGGCAGCGTGCTTAGCTTTGAGGTAAGCGTGCATTTCATATTCAAAGTGCAGAACTTGCTTGACTTCGATGTCGTCCATGAAGCCTTTGTTCACCGCAAACAGGGTCGATGCCATGATGCTGATGGACTGAGGGCTGTACTGAGCTTGCTTGAGCAATTCAGTCACGCGCGCACCGCGGTCGAGTTGTTTACGTGTGGCCTCATCGAGGTCTGATGCAAACTGAGCAAACGCTGCCAATTCACGGTACTGCGCCAAGTCAGTACGGATACCACCGGACAAATTCTTGATCAATTTTGTTTGCGCAGCACCACCGACGCGAGACACCGAGATACCGGCGTTGATCGCAGGGCGGATACCCGCGTTGAACAACGAGGTTTCCAAGAAGATCTGACCATCGGTGATCGAGATCACGTTGGTGGGCACGAAAGCAGACACATCACCGGCTTGGGTTTCAATGATCGGCAATGCGGTCAATGAACCAGTTTTGCCTTTGACAGCGCCTTTGGTGAAATGCTCAACGTAGTCGGCATTCACGCGGGCTGCGCGCTCGAGCAAACGGCTGTGGAGATAAAACACGTCGCCAGGGTAGGCTTCACGGCCTGGTGGGCGGCGCAACAGCAGGGACACCTGACGGTAGGCCACAGCTTGCTTGGACAAATCGTCGTACACGATCAGGGCGTCTACGCCGCGGTCGCGGAAGTATTCGCCCATGGTGCAGCCAGAGTAGGCCGACACGTACTGCATGGCAGCAGTTTCAGAAGCGGAAGC
>JAVLFR010000233.1:0-2411 GCA_046052785.1 Limnohabitans sp.
GTATAAGAGACAGGTCTGGAACGGCTCGGCGCAATGGGTCCTCAACGAAGGCCCGCTCAACACCGCGGTGTCCGCGAACTTGGCAGGCAGCCCCGCCAACACCACCGCCTTGCCCACGCGTGTGACGTGGCAACTGGGTCCGCGCATCGACTGGGCCCAGCTGCACCTCGCCCTCAGCGCCTCCATCACCTCGACCTGTTGCACGCCTGAGCCGGTGCAGGTGGCGGTCTCGCCCATGTGGCTTGGCGTGCGCGTGACGGTGAGCAACCACACCTCCAGCTGGCCGGCCAGCTGGCTGGTGGGCTTGGGCGCCCCCTGGAACACGGTGCAACCCGAAGGCCAAATGCAACTGCAGACCACGCAGCTGCAATGGACACACCAAGCCGGCCAATCGCAGCTTGTGGGCGTGGCCGAGCTGCAAATGCAGCAGCTGTCCACCCGCTTGTCTACCCTGCGCCCTCTGGGCACCTACCGCGTGCGCGTGCAAGGGGGGGACACGATGGCCATCACACTCGACACCCTCGAGGGCAGCTTGCAACTCACTGGCAGCGGCCAACTCATCCACGGGCGCGTCAGCTTCAACGGCGAGGCCTCGGCCGCGCCTGATGCAGAAGCCGCGCTGTCTAACTTACTCAACATCCTTGGCCAACGCCAAGGCGCCAAATCGATTTTGAAAATGGGTTAACGCATATGGCCAAGCAACGCACTTATCTCCCACCTTCTGCCTTGGCGCTTGCGCTGGGACTGAGTCTGGCGCCTGCCATGCTGAACCTGTCGCTCACGCAGGCTGCACCGCCTGCCAAAAAAGCACCAGCCGCGCCGCCCATCACGCTGAACTTTGTGAATGCCGAGATCGAGTCGGTGGCCCGCACCTTGGCCACGCTGTCGAACCGCAACTTGGTGGTCGACCCGCGCGTCAAAGGCACCATCAACCTCAGCACCGAACTGCCCGTGTCAGCCAACGAGGCTTGGAGCCAATTCTTGGCGGCACTGCGTTTGCAAGGCTTTGCCATGGTCGAGACCCAAGGCCTTTACAAAATCGTGCCTGAAGCTGACGCCAAGCTGCAAGGCGGCAATGTGCAAGAGATTCAAAAAACCGAAGCCGTCGCAGGCAGCGGCCAAATCGTCACCCACATCTTCAAGCTCAACTTCGAGCAGGCCAACAACTTGGTGCCCGTGCTGCGCCCGCTCATCAGCCCGAACAACACCATCAACGTCAACCCTGGCAACAACTCGATCATCATCACCGACTACGCCGACAACTTGCAGCGCCTGGCCCGCATCATTGCCACGCTGGATGTGTCCAACGCCAGCGATGTGGAAGTGATTTCACTCAAACACGCGATTGCGGTGGACTTGGCGCCTTTGGTGTTGCGCTTGGTGGAGTCGGGCAGCGCCAACTCGCCCGCGGCCGCGGCAACCCCTGGCCAAACGGGTGCGGAATACAAAACCACCCTGCTGGCCGAGCCACGCAGCAACAGCCTCATCGTGCGGGCGGCCAACCCCGCACGCGTGGCCTTGGTCAAGTCATTGGTGGCCAAGCTCGATCAGCCCAGCGGCGCCAGCGCCAGCGGCAACATTCATGTGGTGTATTTGAAAAACGCCGATGCCACCAAACTCGCCACCACCTTGCGAGCCGCCGTTAGCGGACAAGCCCTGGGCAACACGCCCAGTGCGACGCCTGGCGCAACGCCACTTGTCAACAACCCGAGCTTGCCCACCGCGGCGGGCACCACTTTGGGCAGTGCCCCCACCACGCCAGGCGCTGCCACGGGCGGACAAATTCAGGCCGACACCGCCACCAACTCGCTCATCATCACCGCGCCCGAGCCGCAATACCGCCAATTGCGCGCAGTGATTGATTCGCTGGACCAACGCCGCGCCCAAGTGCTGGTGGAGAGCCTGATTGTGGAAGTGGATTCCGCCAAAGAATCGCAGTTTGGTATTCAGTGGCAAAACATGGTGGGCGGTGCCAACAGCACCGTGGGTATTTTGGGTACCAACTTCGCCACCAGCAATTTGCTCAATCTCGCCATCAACGGCGCCGATGGCAAGGTGCTGCCTGGCCAAGGCCTCAACATAGCCTCGGCACGCAATGTCAACGGCAAATACATCATGACCTCGCTGGCCAACTTTTTACAAACCAATGGCGGCAGCAACATCTTGTCGCGACCGTCGCTGCTCACCCTCGACAACGAAGAAGCCAAGATTGTGGTCGGCCAAAACGTGCCCTTTGTCACTGGCCAATACACCAACAACAACAGCAGCAATGGCGCGGTCAACCCGTTTCAAACCGTCGAGCGCAAAGACGTGGGCTTGACGCTGAAAGTCAAGCCGCAAATCAGCGACACCGGCATGGTCAAGCTGACCATCTTCCAAGAGGTGTCTAGCGTGGACACCTCGAAAAAACT
>JAVLFR010000234.1:0-4229 GCA_046052785.1 Limnohabitans sp.
ACAAGAAGTCGTTTTGATGCTCGGTCGTTGCGTCTTCGCCTTTGTTCAAGATGTCATTGGTGGGGCCCATCGTCACGTTGTCAGGCAAAGCGATGCCAGCATCATCGCAAGTCTGCTGAGATACTACTGTAGCATCTGATGCGTTGGTTTGGATAGGACGGTCAGTGTAAGTTTTTGGAATACCCATCAACAATGGCTTCATAGTAGTCGTCACGTAGCTGGAATTCACATCCAACTGGTACACACCACCGCACACGTTGGCTTTGACCAAAATGTCATCCGACACGCCTGGCAAGACCGGCGAAGAAGACATACCGCTACCGATAGCACTCATAGCAATGTAAAGCTTGTTGCGCTTTGGATCAAAGGTCACACCCTCGAACTTGCGAAACTCAGCCGTACCACCCAACATGGCGCCATAGCGTAGCGCTTCCAAACGTGAAGCGGCCGTTTTGATTTCGGCCTCGGTCATATTCAAGCTATTGGTTGTCTTGAGCTTCAAGCACTCGTAAACGTTGTTGGCATAAGTGGGAGTAAAACCTGTCCCGCACGCTGTGGTGAAGGGAGTCGTTGGAATTGTGGCCTCGAACATGTCAGAGAACTTAATGCCACGCTTGATGTAGCCATCAATCTGCGAGCTGCTGGCATTACCCAAATCAATCCAACTGATGGTGAACTCGCCACCAC
This sequence comes from Limnohabitans sp., assembly GCA_046052785.1. Classification (GTDB taxonomy): domain Bacteria; phylum Pseudomonadota; class Gammaproteobacteria; order Burkholderiales; family Burkholderiaceae_C; genus Limnohabitans. The sequence continues at coordinate 688 of JAVLFR010000234.1, forward strand.
CTTCAGTTGTTGTTGCTTTGGCATTGGTTTGGGTCAACTTAGCAATGTACAAATTGCCAGAGCTCAAGTCTCCAGCTGTGGCTGCCTCGAAGCGGAACATACCCTTATTTGTAGAGTCATCACCTGCGTACACCGTCTTGTTGTTAGGCATCACATAGGCCAATTCCCATGCAATGCGGCCCATTGCATAGTGTTTTTTAGCTTCTGTATTTGAAGCAACGGGCCCAGAACCCAATGAGTCCCCAGTGATTTTGACTTCGACGGGGTAACCCACGCGATAGGGAGATGTTTTCGCAGCTGCAGCTGCACGACTTGCTGCTTTTGCAGTTGCATCGGTGAGGGTTGAGTCATATCCCCAGTATTCCAAGTAAGGGTTGAACTCACTGATAGTGGAAGCATCAGCTGCTTCAAGCTTCCTTACATCAACAGGGTACTCTTCACCGCCGAGATGCGAACCCCAAGGTGTGGGCTGGCCAGCGCAAAAGTCCCATCCACCGTAAATACCACTCAAATCCACAGGCTTAGTTGAAACAGCCGTCAGTGCGCCTGTAGCCACGTTTTGTGCCAACTCTGTGATGTACATGAAACCTGAGTACTCTTCGAATTGCGTGATTGAAAAAAGCTTGCTACCGCGTTGAAGCAATGTGGTGTGGTCAGGTGAAGACGAAATACCTTTGTTTGTTCCAATGGTCAAATCTTGACCAGAGTAATTGACCATGGCCATGCCATTGGCATCGACGTGCTGACCCCAAACGTTGTTGGTGCCAGTCCCAATCACATCGCCAGACTTAGCCCAAGGTGTGAAATCAATTGCGTACTTCACACCATTGACAGTCACCTCTTTGGTAACGCGGATTTCTTGACGCTCTGCGTCAGTGCTAGGCGCTGCAATTTCAGTAAAAGCGACCAGAGGATCAGAAGAGCCAGAGCTAGAGCTGCTTCCGCAACCTACAAGAATCGCTGCAGCAGCGATGGCTACTGCAGACAATTTGAACTTATTTTGAAAGACTACATTCATCATCGAACTCCATTAATTGATATAACAAAGAAAACCCTTGTTCAATTTAATGAGGCCCTGTGAAGTTTTTATTACTTTCAAAATAATTAATTTTTTATTAAATATTTATTTCAAAACGGTTAATTAAACGGGCCGAAAACTGTGAATTTGACCCATGGCCTCACCCAGTCTTACGCCCCGCCCCGCTGCCCATACAGCGTTCAAAGCAATCGTGTTTTGAGGCCACAGCAACACCACGGTCGAGCCCAGTAAGAAGCGGCCCATCTCGTCGCCTTGTTGCAAGTGCAAGTCTTGGTCGTCATACGTCCACTCACGCACGGTGCCTGGACGGGGTGGGTTGACCACGCCATGCCAAGGGGTGGCCATGCTGCCCACGATGGTGGCACCAACCAGCACCAACACGAATTGCTGAGGTGTCTCGCCAGCAGCGGCTGGCATGTCAAACACACACACCACACGCTCATTGCGTGCAAACAGGCCGGGCACGCCGCGTGCCGTGGCCGGGTTGACCGAGAACAAATCACCGGGCACATGGATCATGCGGCGCAAGCGACCGCTGCTTGGCATATGGATGCGGTGGTAGTCCTTGGGGCTGAGGTAAATCGTGGCGAACTCGCCATCTTGGAACTGAGCCGCCAATGCGGCGTCGCCGCCCACCAAGGCTTGCGTGCTGTAGCGGTGGCCTTTGGCTTGGAAAATTTGATCGCCCTCGATGTGGCCCAACTGGCTGATGGCACCATCCACAGGGCACACAAACGCGGCATCGGCCAAGGGACGCGCGCCAGGTTTCAAGGCACGTGTGAAGAAGTCGTTGAAGCAGGCGTACTGCGTGAGGTCGGGCTGCGCGGCCTCGTCCATATTGACTTGGTATTTGCCCACAAACCATTTGATGAGGGCATGCGTCCAAGTACCGCCTTGCGCACGTGCCACAGCGCCTGCCAACACCGTGAGGGCCTGTTTGGGTAGCGCGTATTGCAGGGCTACAAATGTGTGTTCATTCATTTTGCAATTTTAGGCGGGCAAAATAGGCCTATGAACACCCCACTTTTTGAATGCCAGAACTTGGTCAAACGCTACGGCGATAACACCGTGGTCAACGACGTGTCTTTCAGCATCGCACCTGGCGAATGTTTGGGCGTCATCGGCCCCAACGGCGCGGGCAAAACCACCACGCTGCGCATGTGTCTCGGCCTATCGCAGCCCGACGGGGGCAGCATCAAAGCGTTTGGTTTGTCCATGCCCGATGACGCACTGCCCATCAAAGCACGCTTAGGCGTGGTGAGCCAATTCGACACGCTCGACCCCGACTTCACCTGTGCCGAAAACCTGAGGGTGTTTGGCCGCTACTTTGGCATGAAGAAGGCCGACATGCAGACACGCATCCCCCAATTGCTGGAGTTTGCTGCGCTCTCGCACAAAGCAGATGCCAAGCCCGGTGAGTTGTCGGGCGGCATGAAACGCCGACTGAGCTTGGCGCGTGCCCTCATCAACAACCCCGACCTGCTGCTGCTCGACGAGCCCACCACGGGCCTAGACCCGCAAGCCCGCCACCTGATGTGGGAGCGTTTGCAGCAACTCCTGCAACAAGGCAAATCGATTTTGCTGACCACCCACTTCATGGACGAGGCCGAGCGCTTGTGCAACCGTCTATTGGTACTGGACCACGGTAAAAAAATTGCCGAAGGCACGCCGCGCGATTTGATTGCCCAGCACCTCGAACCCGATGTGGTGGAGGTATATGGCCACGGCGCCTTGGCTTTGGTGGACAGCCCCATGGCCGCCTTGGCGCAACGCGTGGAGACCAGCGGCGAGACCGTGTTTTTCTACACCCAAGATGCGGCGCAACTGTTGCTCGCGCTCAACGCCCACGCGGGCCTGCGCACGCTGCACCGCCCTGCCAACTTGGAAGACTTGTTTTTAAAAATGACCGGACGCCAAATCCGCGAGGAAGGCTAAACCATGTATTTCCGTTTCTGGCCCGTCTTCTTGCGCAACCTGTTGGTGTGGCGCAAGCTCGCCGTCCCCAGCCTCGTGGCCAACATTGCCGAGCCCTTGATGTGGCTGGTGGCCTTTGGCTATGGCATGGGCGCCTTGGTCGGCGAAGTGAACTTGGACGAACACAAAGTGCCCTACATCTTGTTCTTGGCCAGTGGCTCGATTTGCATGAGCGCTATGAACGCGGCCACGTTTGAGGCACTTTACTCAGCCTTCTCACGCATGCATGTGCAAAAAACCTGGGATGGCATTTTGAACGCCCCCATCCGATTGGACGATGTGCTGATGGCCGAAATGCTATGGGCCGCCTTCAAAGCCCTCTTCACCATCACCGCCATCTTGGGCGTGATGGCCGCGCTGGGCATTACCCAAAGCTGGAAGCTCTTGGCCGCCTGGCCCATTCTCTTGGTGGTCGGCATCACCTTCAGTTGCATCGCCCTCATCTTCAACGCCCTGGCCAAGGGCTACGACTTTTTCACCTACTACTTCACGCTGTTTCTCACGCCCATGATGTTCTTGAGCGGCGTGT
>JAVLFR010000235.1:0-2041 GCA_046052785.1 Limnohabitans sp.
GACGATCAACGTATCAAGGACATCACCGTGCTGCCTCCTCCTGAACACCTCATTCGCTTCTTTCCCATTCAGGGTACGCCCGCGGAGAAGCTGATTACACAGACCCGAAAAACCATCCACCACATCATGCATGGCAAAGACGACCGCCTGCTGGTGGTGATTGGCCCCTGTTCGATCCACGACCCTGCGGCGGCGATGGATTACGCGCGTCGCTTGCAGCCGCTGCGCGAAAAATACGCCGATACCTTGGAAATTGTGATGCGGGTGTACTTTGAAAAGCCACGCACGACGGTGGGTTGGAAGGGCTTGATCAACGACCCGTATTTGGACGAGAGCTTTTGCATCGACGAAGGCCTGAGAATCGCGCGTCAATTGTTGATTGAAATCAACCGTCTTGGCCTGCCCGCAGGCAGCGAGTTTTTGGACGCCATCAGCCCCCAATACATTGGCGACCTGATTTCGTGGGGCGCGATCGGTGCGCGTACCACTGAGAGCCAGGTACACCGCGAGTTGGCGTCGGGTATTTCAGCTCCCATCGGTTTCAAAAACGGAACCGACGGCAACATCAAAATCGCCACCGACGCCATTCAAGCAGCGGCTGGCGCGCATCATTTCTTGTCCATCCACAAAAACGGCCAAGTCGCGATCGTGCAAACCAAGGGCAACAAAGACTGCCACGTGATCTTGCGCGGCGGCAAAACGCCCAACTATGACGCTGCCAGCGTGACTGCGGCTTGCGAAGAGTTGGCCAAAGCCAAGTTGCCTGCCTCATTGATGGTGGACTGCAGCCACGCCAACAGCAGCAAACAACATGAGCGTCAGTTGGTGGTGGCCAAAGACATTGCTGAGCAAATCAGCGGTGGTTCCACCCAAGTGTTTGGCGTGATGATTGAAAGCCACATTCACGGTGGCGCTCAGAAGTTCACGCCAGGCAAGGATGATGTGTCTCAGCTGGAATACGGCAAGAGCATCACCGATGCGTGTTTGGATTGGAATGATTCCGTGGCGTCACTGGACGTGTTGTCTGAGGCCGTAGCGGCGCGTCGCAAACGCGGTTGATAGTTGGTCAGGAGCTGGCTACTCGGTCTGCGATCGCGACAGACAGTAGCCGCTCGCGGGCAAGCCATGTTCAATGCGACAAGTTAGGAATCGAGAGCCGTCAACAACTTCGCGTGAATCCCACCAAACCCGCCATTGCTCATGCACAGCACATGGTCGCCTGGCTGGGCCGCGGCCACCACTTGCGCAATCACTTCATTCACCGAGCCGCCCACCAGGGCCCGCACGCCCATGGGCAGCAAAGCCTCTGCCGCATCCCAGTCCAAGCCGCCGGTGTGGCAAAACGCCAAGTCGGATTCTTCCAAACTCCACGGCAGCTGTGATTTCATCGTGCCCAGCTTCATGGTGTTGCTGCGCGGTTCAAACACAGCCAAGATACGGGCATGAGTGCCCACTTTGCGGCGCAGGCCATTGACCGTGGTGCGAATGGCGGTGGGGTGGTGTGCAAAGTCGTCGTACACCGTGATGTCGCCGCCCGGTCTGGCGACGGTGCCGCACACTTCCATGCGACGGCGTACGTTTTGAAATTTGCTCAACGAGTCGGCGGCTTGAGCGGGTGAGACGCCCACGTGCTCGGCGGCCGCGATGGCAGCCAAGGCGTTGAGCTGGTTGTGCACGCCCGTGATGTCCCATTGGACACGTCCCACAGCTTTGCCTTGGTGCAGCACTGCAAAGTTGTTGGGCTCGCCTTCTACAGACCAGCCATCTGAGCCCTGGAGGACCGAGGCGTTGGCGTGCACGCCAAACTTGGCCATGCTGCTCCAACAGCCTTGGTCCAACACGCGTTGCAAGCTCTCTTCGTCCGCATTGACCACCACGCGGCCGCTTTGGGGCACGGTGCGCACCAAGTGGTGAAACTGTCGCTCAATGGCCGCGAGGTCGTCAAAAATGTCGGCGTGGTCAAACTCGAGGTTGTTCAAAATCGCGGTGCGCGGGTGGTAGTGCACAAATTTGCTGCGCTTGTCAAAGAAGGCGGTGTCGT
>JAVLFR010000236.1:0-20310 GCA_046052785.1 Limnohabitans sp.
ATCCCTGTTCACGCAAACCCGCGTTCAAGATACATTGGTGCCCCAGAAGGTCAGCCACTGGTTGGGCAGTTTGTTGGGCGCGCAGCAAATCGCTGCTGATGATTCGGGTAGGCACGCGATTTTGCACTTGCCAGTCACCCAACTCTTGAGCGATCCGAGCTTTGAGTCGCTGCGCTTGCTCGAGGCCCAAATCATTGAGCGGCACGTCCAATTGACCTTGAAAACGCAGCTCACGGTTCCAAGCCGTTTCACCGTGACGGATGAGTAAGAAGTCGGTCATGGCGAGAATCAAGACGCAGCGGATTTTTTGATCATCAGGCGTTTGTAAACGCTGGGCGAGACGAGGTTTTTGCCATCCCCCTCGCCCCCGAGCAAGGCGATTTCGCGCACAAAGGTGCTCGAGATAAATTGGTATTTGGCATTGGGTGTGAGGAACACGGTTTCCACCTCGGGCATCAACTCTCGGTTCATGCCCGCGAGTTGAAACTCGTAATCAAAGTCGGTCACAGTGCGCACACCCCGCACCATCACAGCGGCTTGGTGGGCACGCACAAAATCACGCGCCAAGCCGCTAAAGGGCACCACGTCAACCTGTGGGTGCAGCGACATGACCTCACGCGCCATTTCCATGCGCTCATCTAATGAGAACAAGGTTTTTTTATGGTGCGCCGTCGCCACCGCCAAAATAACTTTGTCAAACATGGCCGCTGCGCGCAACACGATGTCTTCATGGCCCAAGCTGATGGGGTCAAAGGTGCCCGGGTAAATGGCGACGATTTGCTTGGACATGGACACTCCTGTGTATTTCTTAATTCAAAACGAATTATGCAATTCGGCGCAACAAGTGCGCATGCACGGCACCAGCCTTGAGGTGACGGTGCACGCACAAACCCAAAGGCGCCAACTGCTCATGCGTCCAAGCGAGTGGTGCTTCAAGGTAAACAAAGCCATCAGCCTTCACTGCCTTGGCGGCGGCCTGAAGCGAAGGCTCGAACAACGCCCCATCAAACGGCGGGTCAATGAAGATCAAGTCCACGCTCGAGGCGCTGAGTTGCTTCAAGCACGCCACGCCATCGGTGCGCGACACATGCACATTGGTGGCTTTCAGTCGCAACACTTGGGCGCTGAGCTGCGCAACCAGCGCCGGGTCAAGCTCACACACTTGCACATGGGCTGCGCCGCGTGACGCGGCTTCAAAGCCTAAAGCACCCGTGCCCGCAAATGGATCCACACAGCGCCAGCCCACCAAAGACTGACCCAGCCAGTTGAACAAGGTTTCGCGCACACGGTCGGGCGTCGGGCGCAGGCCCGGCTTGAGGGCCACAGGCAGCTTGGTGCGCCGCCACTCACCGCCAATGATGCGTACCTCACCCGCACCTTTATGCCGCTTCTCAACGACAGGTTTGGATGGGCTTGAAGAGAAAGGATGGGGGGTGCGGGTTTTCATAGAATGGACTGATTCTAGAAACCCCCACACATGTTTAGCTTCTTCAAGAAAAAAATCTCGGGACAAGACTCAGACACCACGACGAACTCCCGCGCGAGCTGGATGGCCCGTCTAGGCCAAGGTTTACGTCGAACGGGCCAAAGCATCGGCGCTGTGTTCACAGGCACAAAGATTGATGACGACCTGTACGAAGAGCTCGAAACTGCTCTGCTCATGGCCGACGCTGGCGTGCAAGCCACCGAGTATTTGTTGAAAGACTTGAAGCAGCGCGTCAAAGACACAGGCACCACCGAGCCCTCAGCGGTCAAAGCCTTGCTGGCCGCCTCCATTGCCGAGCTCCTCACGCCTTTGGAAAAACCGCTCATCCTCGGTGCCCACAAGCCCACCATCATCATGGTGGCAGGCGTCAACGGCGCGGGCAAAACCACCTCTATTGGCAAGCTCACCCGCCACTTGAGCGATAGCGGTGCTTCGGTGCTGCTCGCCGCCGCCGACACGTTCCGAGCTGCCGCCCGCGAGCAACTGGCTGTTTGGGCCACTCGAAACACGGTAGACATTGTTAGTCAAGAAGGTGGTGACCCTGCGTCTGTGAGCTTTGATGCCGTCACCGCAGGCCGCGCGCGCGGCAAAGATGTGGTGTTGGTCGATACCGCTGGCCGTCTGCCCACGCAGCTGCACCTGATGGAAGAGCTCAAAAAAATCAAACGCGTGTTGCAAAAAGCAGAACCGACTGGCCCACACGAGGTGCTGCTGGTCATTGACGGCAACACAGGCCAAAACGCACTGGCGCAAGTCAAGGCCTTTGATGACACCCTCGGATTGACTGGCCTCATCGTTACTAAGCTAGACGGCACCGCCAAAGGTGGTGTGCTCGCCGCCATTGCGCTGTGGGGCCAAAGCCGAGCGGCGGCTGGGGGTTGTGCGGTACCTGTGTATTTCATTGGCGTGGGCGAAGCCGTGGAAGACCTCGAAACCTTCCACGCCCAAGAATTTGCTGACGCCCTCCTAGGGTAACCACTTAGAAGTTGAAGCCATCACGCCAAAAACCACCCTCGGCGTCATGGATTGGCACTCATGGCGCGAGAGTGCTAATATACGGTTTAGTTATCCGAAAGGACTAATTTCATGACCACATTGACTCATCAGACACTCGCCGTTACCAATCCTTGGGCACTGGTTCCGTCTTTGGGCAACCTCGATGCTTACATCACGGCAGCCAACCGTTTGCCCATGCTCACGCCTGAGCAAGAGCAGGAGTTTGCCCGCCAACTCAGAAACAACAACGATCTTGAAGCCGCTGGAAAACTGGTGCTGTCGCACCTGCGCTTGGTAGTGTCAATTTCTCGCCAATACTTGGGCTATGGCCTGCCCCACGCAGACTTGATTCAAGAAGGTAACATCGGTCTCATGAAAGCCGTCAAACGCTTCGACCCCGACCAAGGCGTGCGTTTGGTGAGCTATGCCATGCACTGGATCAAGGCCGAGATTCACGAATACATCCTGAAAAACTGGCGCATGGTCAAAGTCGCTACCACCAAGGCCCAGCGCAAACTGTTTTTCAACCTACGTTCCATGAAACAAGGTTTCAAGTCGGATGCCCTGGATGACACGCACCGCAACACGCTTAACCCCTATGAGGTGAGCGCGGTCGCCACCAAACTCAAGGTCAAACCCGAAGAAGTGCTGGAAATGGAAATGCGCATGTCTGGTGGCGATGTGCTGCTCGACCCCACACCCAATGAAGACGGTGAAGAGGCCTTTGGCCCCATCGCCTATTTGACCGACACGCAACACGAGCCCACCGCCATGATGGCAGCACACCAACGCGATGTGCTGGCGTCAGATGGCATTGCCGCTGCACTTGATGTGCTCGACCCGCGCAGCCGTCGCATCGTGGAAGAACGTTGGCTCAAAGTGCAAGACAACGGCTCAGGCGGCATGACGCTGCACGACTTGGCCAATGAATACGGCGTCAGCGCTGAGCGTATTCGCCAAATCGAAGTGGCGGCCATGAAGAAGATGAAAGCAGCTTTGGCTGAATATGCGTAAAGCCAATAAGCTTTGACGCAACGCGCGTCAAGGTGTCGTTTTGAGCAAGGTTTGGATGTCTTGCGTCAGTGCTTGAGTGCCCATGCCATAGCGGCTGTACAAACGCAAATTGCCTTGCGTGTCATACACATAGCTGCCAGCCGAGTGGTCCATGGTGTAACTGGTTGGTGTTTTGCCTTCTACCCTTTTGAAATAAATCTTATAGTCCTTCGCGACCACTGCCAGTTGCTCTGGGGTAGGCGTGAAGGCCATAAATCCAGGGTCAAAATTGGTCATGTAGGCTTTGAGTAAATCGGGGGTGTCGCGTGCAGGGTCAACCGTGACAAACACGGCTTGCAGTTTGTCGCCATCCTTGCCTAACATGCGCTTGACTTCCACCAATTCGGTCATGGTGGTGGGACACACATCCGGACACTGGGTGTAGCCAAAGAACACCACCACCAACTTGCCTTTGAAATCAGTCAAGCTTCGGCTTTGGCCATTGTGATCGGTCAGGGTAAAGCCCTTGGCATAGTCAGCACCCGTGATGTCAATGCTGTTGAACTTTGGCTTTTCGGGCCCGCAAGCCACCAAAGCAAACACCGCCAAAGCGGCCCATAAAAAACGACGTCTCATTCAGGTCACCACAAGTAATGGTCAATCAACAGCGCTGCAAACAACAGGCTGAGGTGAATCAAAGAAAAGCGAAAGGTCTTACGCGCCAACTCATCCGAGTAGTTACGCCATAGGGCCCAAGCGTAGCCACAAAACCCGAGGCTCAAAATCACCGCACTGACCAAATAAAACCAACCGCTCATGCGGTAGATGAACGGCATCAAACAAGCCGCAAACAAGATCAAGGTGTAGAGCAAAATTTGCAAGCGAGTGAATTCATTGCCATGCGTCACAGGCAACATGGGCAAGCCGGACTTGCGATAGTCTTCCACGCGGTACAAAGCCAGGGCCCAAAAGTGTGGCGGCGTCCACAAGAAAATGATGAGACACAAAATCAAAGACTCAGGGCTGACCTCTCCCGTCATCGCCGCCCAACCCAGCACGGGTGGCATCGCCCCTGATGCGCCGCCAATCACAATGTTTTGGGGCGTGAGCGGCTTCAAGATCACGGTGTAGATCACCGCATAGCCCACAAAAGTGGCGAACGTGAGCCACATGGTCAAAGGGTTCACCCACACATACAAAATCAGTGACCCAATAGCGCACATGAGGGTCGAAAACAACAAAGTTTCGAAGTCACTCAACTCGCCTTTGGCAGTCGGTCGCCAAGAGGTGCGCTTCATGCGTGAATCAATGCCCTTTTCAACCAAGCAGTTAAAAGCTGCAGCAGCACCCGACACAAACCAAATGCCCAAGCACGCCAGCAAAGCCAACTCCAGTTCAGGCCAAGACGGCACACCTGGCACAGCCAGAACCATACCGATGAGGGCACAAAACACAATGAGTTGAATCACGCGCGGCTTGGTCAGCGCATTGAACTGGCGAAAGCGTATCAACAAGGCAGAGGCACTGCTCATAAATAAATTCTCTTCACAATCAATTCAACACCGTGCTGCGCGAGGCACGCGAACCAGACAAGATCCACATCAAAATTACCACCAAGGCGGCAGCGCCACCGGTGTGCATGACCGCAGAAGCCAGGGGCCAATCCAACAAGACATTCGACAAGCCCGTCATCAACTGCACCACCAAGCACGCCAGCAACCCATTGGACAAAGTGTTCATGGCACGAACTCGTCGCAAGGCCAAAGCCAGCCAAGCCAAGTACGCCAAGACCACATAAGAAGCCAAGCGGTGGACATAGTGAATCGCCGTGAGCGACTCAAACACCACGGGCTGTCCGTTGGCATCCATACCCAAATGACGCCACAAGGTAAAACCTTGTTCAAAATTCATCAAGGGCCACCAACTGTTTTGGCACATCGGAAACGTGTTGCACGCCAACACAGCATAGTTGGTGCTGACCCAGCCACCTAGCAACACTTGCACGGTCAACAACAGCAAACCAAACAAGGTTGCTGCATACAAATGGGGGCGCAACAAAATAGATTGGCTGCGCTCGCTGGCCAAACGCTGACGTTGTACCTGCATTGTCAGCAGGGCGAGCAGCACCATGCCGCCCAACAAATGCAAGGTCACGATGAGAGGGAATAATTTCATGGTCACGGTCAGTGCACCAAACGCGCCCTGCACACAGACCCACACCAAGGTGAGAGTGGGCCACAGCAAACTCACAGTGGCATCCCCCCGCCAGCGACGCAGCCATGCAAACGCAGCCAGGGTCAAGATCAATCCTCCCACTGCCATGGCGATGTAGCGGTGGATCATTTCAATCCATGCTTTGGTGTGTGTCACGGGGCCCTGTGGCATTTGGAGCTCTTGTTCGGCAATCGCAGCGAGCGCACCCACTGGGCTGGCGTGGCCATAGCAACCCGGCCAGTCAGGGCACCCTAAACCTGAATCGGTTAAGCGCGTGAAGGCACCGAACAAGACCAAATCAAAAGTGATGAACAAAGTGATCAAGGTCAGCGCTTGCACGCGCCTTGTGGTGGCGGCCTGAGGATTACGCAGCCACACCCAACTCAGCGGCAGCAGCGCCACCAGCGCGCCCATGATGAGCAGATGCAGCACGGGGGAGAGGTTGTAAAGACTTTCTGTCATGTGTGCTGCACTTTAGCGCCCCGCCTCATCCCATGAAGCCGCGGCCCGCAACAACCGCTCCAGGTCGCGTTTGGTTTTCGATGCACCTTCGCTGCTCAGATGGGCAGGAAAGCGCATCATCCATTGACCATGTGGATCGACCAAGTACAAATGGTCTTGCAACTGCTGCCCTGGCGCAGGCTGCAACCATTGGGCCAGCGCATCACTTGGTATGCGCAGCACGGTGGCTTCTTTCAAGCCTGGCAAGAGGCTGCTGGGCACTTCAGCCAAATCATTCACCAACCAGACCCAATCAGCACGCGCGCGGTCTTTACCTAAGCCCGTCAAAATTTGGCGTTGCAGATACAACTGCTGCTGACACTCAGCTTGGCAGTCACCGCCCGACACGCTGATCAAGAGCCACTGCCCTTTGAGCGCTGGCAATGTTAAGTCTTCACCTGTTAAGCCCTTGACCTTGACATCAGGCAAAGCACGCATGGGCTCAATCAATTCGCCAAAGTTGCGACGCCCCTCGGGTCGCACCACGTAATACGTGAAGTAGGAAGCGATAACTGGCGCCGCACACACCAACAACACCAGCAACATGCGCAAACGCCCCTTGCCCTTGTGCTGGGCATGGGCCTGCGCCACATTGACAGGTGAAGGCAGGTCATACACCGTCATGCCAAGCGGTTGGTCAGTTTGAGATCGAGAGGCGTCTTGCATGGCGATAGGGTTGAATGAATTGAAACCAAATGTAGAGCATGAGCTGCAGTGCAGCGAGTGCAAACCATTGGAAGGCATAAGCAAGATTTTTTTCAACGCCTGCCGTGATGACCGGCCAGTCGCGCAGCAATCCTTCGGAGCTCGCATCAGTTTGCAACACTGTTGCTACCAACGCGCCCCCCACTTCTGCGGCGTAGACATTGAGGTCCAGATTTTGCCGAATATGGTTTTCCTTTGTGTCCGTGATGGCAAAAGTTGGCGCAGCGGTCAGGGACAACAAAGGCGACGGAGGCGGCGCAATTCGTCCTTGCACTTGCACCACACCTGTTGGCGTTTGTATGTCGGGCAGCTGGGTGCGGTCCAACTGATGACGGGGGACCCAACCGCGCTGCACCAACACACGGGTGCTGGCATTGAGTTGCAACGGCGTGATCACCCAAAAACCAGCTCGGCCATTCATCGGTCGGTTATCTAGGTACACCGTGTGCTGCGCCAGCCATTGGCCTTCCAAGCTCACGCGTTGGTGCATGAGGGCAAATTTTGCCGGCTCAACCAACAGTGCTGACGCGCTCAGCACGGGGGCGGTCATTTGCGTGACGATGGCGGCTTGGCGTTCTTCTTTTTGCGCGGCACGAGACAATTGCCAAAATCCCAGGCGCATCGTCAACACCACACCTATCACCATGGCCAATGTCACCCATGCAAAGGCACGGGTGCGTGGGAGAGAGATAATGTGTCGCATGAAATTCATTGTTGCACTTGCTTTTTTAGCCATTCTCGCCAGCTTAGGTTCTGCCTTGGTCTTCATGATGCGCAACGGGCGCAACGGCGAAACCAAATCAGGCCACATGGTCAAAGCCTTAGGTCTGCGGGTAGGTGTTTCGATTGTTCTTTTTATCTGTATCTTGATTGGCTGGCAATTAGGCTATATCCAGCCCACAGGCATTCAAGCAAGTCAATAACCCTCGTCCACCAATAACAAAGGCCGCACATGCGGCCTTTGTTGTGTGCGTGAGTTGCTTACAACCAGTACACCAAAATGTACAGACCTAACCACACCACGTCCACAAAATGCCAGTACCAAGCTGCACCTTCGAAGCCAAAGTGTTTGTCTGAGGTGAAGTGGCCTTTTTGCAAACGCAAGGTAATGACCAACAACATCAACATGCCCAAAAAGACATGGAACCCGTGGAAGCCTGTCAGCATGTAAAACGTAGAACCATACACACCCGATGAGAGCTTGAGGTTCATGTCGCTGTAAGCATGTGCGTACTCGTAGCCTTGTACAAACAAGAACACCACACCCAACAACACGGTAAGCCACATAAACTTAATCGTGGTGTCACGTTTGTTTTCAATCAAGGCATGATGCGCAATGGTCAAGGTCACGCCTGAGGTCAACAACAAAGCCGTGTTGATGGTGGGCAACCAAAAAGGCGTCATGACTTGGAAGGGTTCAATGATGCCACCAGGCGATGCGGTCACGCCAGCGGCCATCGTAGGCCAAACTGCTTTGAAATCTGGCCACAAAAGCGCATGCTCGAGGTTACCCAGCATAGGAACAGAGTGAACACGCGCCCACCACAAAGCAGAGAAGAATGCACCAAAAAACATCACTTCAGAAAAGATGAACCAACTCATGCTCCAGCGAAATGACAGGTCAATCTTGTGCCCATACAGACCACTTTCGCTTTCGGAAATCGTATCGCCAAACCACTGATACAACACGACCAGCCAAAATGCCAAGCCAAAAAACAAGCTGTACTTGCCCCACTCAGCACCGTTGACCCATTGGCCTGCGCCAAGAATCACAAAAAACAAACCCAATGCGGCCAGCGCCGGATGGCGTGACGCATGCGGTACGTAGTAATAGGGCGTTGCGCCGTGTGCGGAGCTACTCATATCCATTCCTTCTTATTTAGCAACGACCAGGTTGACCAACACGATCAAACAGATCACAAACAAAAAAACTGCCACCAGGCCCACCCCCATGACATGCAATGGGGTGATCTTGGCAATATCCTCTTGAAACTCGCTGCTTTTGCGAATTCCCAAAAACGACCATGCGACTGCTCTGACAGAACGCAAAAGGGACACCTTGGCACTCATACGCCCATCCCAACTTTGCTTGGTGCAACCCAGGCTGCAGTAGGAGCCGCGGGTGTTTTAGAGCCTACTTCAAAGAAGGTGTATGACAAGGTGATGGTGGTCACATCTTTGGCCAACTTTGGATCAATGACAAACACCACAGGCCACTGCTTTTTCTCACCAGGCGCCAATGTGTATTGGTTGAAGCAGAAACATTCCAATTTATTGAAATGCGCAGACGCTTGGCGTGGCGCGTAACTTGGAATGGCTTGGGCCGACATCACACGGTCTTGCACGTTTTCAAATTCGTACATCACCGTCATCATCTCACCTGGGTGCACTTGCAAGGAGCTTTGTGCAGGCTTGAACTTCCAAGGGCCTCGTGCATTGGCATCAAACTCGACTGTGATCGTGCGGGAAGTGTCTACTTGTGTATTGATCACCTTGGCGCGGGCATTGCCCGAACCTGGAATTTCGCGCTCACCCAAGGCCAAGATGTTGATGCCCGTGAACTCACAAATCGCTTTGTACATGGGCACCAAGGCATAACCAAACGCAAACATACCTGCTGTGACGACAAGCAGTTTTTTGAACATGATCAAGTTATGACGTGATGCAGCCATGCTATTAGCTATTCAGCAACATGATTTTGACAAAGAAGCCGATGAAAAACATCAGCGCCACAGAGGCCAAAGTCAGGCCCATGCGCAGGTTGCTTTTACGTTGCTCTTGCGTCGTCATGCTTAGCCGATCACACGGGTGGCGGTCGCGTCGAGCTTGGGCGGGTTTTCAAAGGTGTGGAAAGGTGCAGGCGAAGGCACTTCCCATTCCAAGCCTTCAGCCGCTTCCCAAGGCTTGGCCGATGCTTTTTCGCCATGGCCGCGCATCGCTGGCAGCACGACAAATAAGAAGAAATACACCTGCGCAAAACCAAACAAGAACCCACCAACAGAAGCCAAGGCATTGAAGTCAGCAAACTGCATGGGGTAGTCGGCGTAGCGACGTGGCATGCCAGCCAAGCCCAAGAAGTGCATGGGGAAGAAGGTCACATTGAACGAAATCAATGTCCACCAGAAGTGAATCTGTCCACGCGTTTCGTTGTACATGACGCCGGTCCACTTGGGGCACCAGTAGTAAAAGCCTGCAAACATAGCAAACAACGATCCCGCGACCAGCACATAGTGGAAATGGGCCACCACGTAATAGGTATCTTGCACCTGGGTGTCAATCGGCGCCATGGAAAGAATCAGGCCTGTGAAACCACCCATGGTGAACACAAAGATGAAACCTACGGCAAACAGCATGGGGGTCTCAAAAGTCATTGAGCCTTTCCACATGGTTGCAATCCAATTGAACACCTTCACACCCGTTGGCACAGAAATGAGCATCGTGGCGTACATGAAGAACAACTGACCCGTCACAGGCATACCCGTTGCATACATGTGATGCGCCCAAACGATGAACGACAAAATCGCAATCGACGAGGTGGCGTACACCATGGACGCATAACCAAACAGTTTCTTACGTGCAAACGCTGGCACGATGTGGCTGATGATGCCGAAGGCTGGCAAGATCATGATGTACACCTCGGGGTGACCGAAGAACCAGAAAATATGCTGGTACATCACAGGGTCGCCGCCGCCAGCGGGGTTGAAGAAAGTTGTACCAAAGTGGCGGTCCGTCAGTGTCATGGTGATGGCACCAGCCAACACAGGCATGACGGCAATCAACAAGTAAGCCGTGATCAACCAAGTCCACACAAACATGGGCATCTTCATCAAGGTCATACCAGGCGCACGCATGTTGAGGACAGTCACCACAATGTTGATGGAACCCATGATGGACGACGCGCCCAAAATGTGCAGGGCGAAAATAGCCGCGTCCATTGAGGGACCCATTTGCAAGGTCAAGGGCGCGTAGAGCGTCCAACCCGCAGCGGGGGCGCCGCCAGGCATGAAGAACGAGCCAGCCAACATCGCGGCAGCAGGAATCATCAACCAAAAGCTGAAGTTGTTCATGCGGGCAAAGGCCATATCGGACGCGCCAATTTGCAACGGAATCATCCAGTTCGCAAAGCCCACAAAGGCAGGCATGATGGCGCCGAACACCATGATCAAACCATGCATGGTGGTGAGCTGGTTGAACAACTCAGGGTTGACCAGTTGTAGACCAGGCTGAAAAAGCTCTGCACGAATCAAAAGCGCCAACACGCCGCCAATGATCAGCATGGTGAAAGCAAACAACAGGTACAAGGGACCAATGTCTTTGTGGTTGGTGGCATAGACCCAGCGGCGCCAGCCGTGAGGGGCACCGTGGTGATCGTCGTGATCGAGGCCGTGGCCGTGAGAGTCGAGGACTGCGCTCATGATGTGTTCCTTCTAAACGCTAGCTTTTAACGGGCGGCCCGTACGTCGGCAGGCTGAACCAGCTGGCCGGTCTTGTTGGACCAATTGTTTTTTGTGTAGGTGACCACTGCCGCAATGTCAGTATCACTCAGTTGCTTCCAAGCAGGCATCGCGCCATTGGCTTGGCCTTTCAACAACACCATGATTTGCTTGCTCGCATCGGCATTCAACACCACGGCTGCGCCGTCAAGAGGCTTGATCGGACCAGCGCCCTTACCCGTGGGTTGGTGGCAGGCAGAACAGTTGGCGGCATACACTTTTTCACCACGCTTGGACAACTCGGCCAAGTCCCAAACTTTGGCAGGGTCGTCTTGCTTGGCAGCCATTTTCTTTTGCTCTGTATCGACCCACGCTGAGTAGTCAGCTGCGCTGAGCACCTTGACGTGGATGGGCATGTAAGCATGCTCTTTGCCGCACAACTCTTGACATTGGCCGTAATAGTCGCCCACCGCTTCAGCGCGGAACCAGGTGTCGCGGACAAAACCAGGAATGGCGTCTTGTTTCACACCCAGTGAAGGCACGGCAAAGGCGTGAATCACGTCATTGGCGGTAGTGATGATGCGCACCTTCTTGTTAACGGGCACCACCAAAGGATTGTCCACCTTCAACAAATAGTTATCGATGTCGACGCCCTTGGCGCCATTGTTAGACATCTCGCGATGCGCGTTGTCTAAAGTGGAGATGAATGCAATTCCTTCGCCTTGGCCCTTGATGTAGTCGTAACCCCATTTCCACTGGTAACCCGTGGCCTTAATGGTCAAGTCGGCATTGGAGGTGTCTTTTTGAGCCACCACCACACGGGTCGCGGGCAGGGCCATCAAAATAACAATGATGAAAGGGATGACAGTCCAGGCAATTTCCACATTGACAGACTCATGGAAGCTGGCAGATTTGTGGCCCACCGACTTGCGGTGCTTCCAAATGGAATAGAACATCACACCAAAGACCGCCACAAAGATGACGGTACAGATGATCAACATGAACCAGTGCAACCAAGCTTGCTCTTGAGCGATTTTGGTGGCAGCAGGCTGGAGGTTTAGCTGTCGAACGGCAGGACCGCCCGGCAGATCATTCACCGCCCAAGCGGTTGTGTTCGCCCAAGCGGCGAAAAACAACGCACCTGAAGTCAACTTTTGTAAAAGATTGTTCTTCATTAGTCAGAAAGCCTCAATGTTTTTTTTATCAGGACTGCAAACTCGCAGCCCACTGATTTTGCTCAATGTGTCACTGCGAAAATTGCGCTACAAGCTGGAGTTTAAATCATACAGGCCGGTTTCCGCGGGTTTGTACGGATAAAAGTGTCCTCATGTCACTCAGGGACATCGAACTCTCACTTTGCACCTTGAGGCGTGGCAAAGGTTTGAGGGCATGACCATAGATCACCTCGACTGTCAAACTCAATCGCCCTTGGGCGTCTGATTTGGCCAAGTCCAACAAACCTGCTTTGAGTTTGGCCAACCATTGCTTGCCACGCATCGCAGCAAAACGCTCGCGATGCAAATTTCGACCCAGCAGTCGGCAATCGGCCAACAAAGCATCGGCATCGGCGTAAGTCAGGGTGATGCGCTCCATGTCCATCACCGGCTCTGCAAAACCCGCCTGAATCAACATATCGCCCCAATCGTGCATGTCTGTGAACGCATGACAAGGGGGCGTCCAACCCTGTGTTTGAAAGACAGCGCTCAACTCGCGCAAGGTGTCGGGCCCAAGGCACGAAAACATCAAAAAACCATCCACCGCCAACAAGCCTAACCACTGTTGCAACAGCGCTTGCGGATCATCCGACATGTGCAACGCCATATTGGCCCACACCATCTCCGCCGCACTGGCCTGGGGATCGGCAAACATCAACGCCTTTGAATCAATCCAGCGCTTCCACCATGGGTCTTGCAAAGCCATGCGTGCCAGGTGTTGACGCGTCGAACTGGTTTCCACCACATAGCAACTGGCCTGGGGATAACGGGCACGCAACTTGGCATGTGTTTGCAAGCCGCCACTCACAGGGGCCCAATCCACCCACGACGCGGGGCGGCTACGAATCCATTGCAAGCGGTCTTCCATGCGTCGACCGATTTCCTCATTCAGCCAAGGTGATGCGGCATGTGGCCAAGCCGCCCAACGGGCGCAAGCCACGGGGTCTAAGGTGGGGGGACGCTCGGCGCGAGAAGTTGTCGACATGGGACCCATTATCGACACCACGCCCTACACATTCATTGCGAGGCACTTCAACCCTAGCTCGCGTGTTTTCTCTCCAATGCTTGCATGTTGCGCTGGCCCAGTCTTTGTCACATCTGCCACCGCTGGCCCAGCCAGCCTTTGTGCACACCTTGTGTCGAGCGCTTTGCCCAACCGGTACTGCGCTGCCCCACTTGCGCCCTCACACTCAGCGCGGCAACTCACAACCCACACCCCTCACGGGCCAGCTTTTGCGCATATTGCACCCAACACCCCAGCCCGCTTGACGCCTGCGTGGCAGCAGTGAGTTACACCTTTCCATGGGCAGACTGCATCGCACGCTTTAAGTTTCAAGCCGACCCCAGCCTCGCCCGCACACTCGCCCACCTTATGCGCCACGCCCCTTGGGTCGAGCCTGCGCTTGACGCCGCCAGCTTGGTCGTCCCCATGCCGCTCACCCACACCCGTCTGCGCGAACGCGGCTTTAACCAAGCCCTCGAACTGGCACGCTATTTAGCACCCCACAAAACTCACGCCCTCACCTTGCAGCGCAGCGGCAACCGGCCCCACCAAGTGGGCGCCTCACGCCAAGAGCGACTGGACCAGGTGCGAGATGCTTTTTGGGTGGCGCCAGATCGTGTCCCAGCTGTACGCGGTCAAGCGGTGGTGCTGGTCGACGATGTCATGACCACAGGTGCGTCGCTGTTCGAAGCGGCGAGGGCCCTGCGCGCAGCAGGCGCAACGCACATCACAGGAATGGTGCTGGCCAGGGCGGAGGTGCGCGATACGGGACAATGAGTCCATGTTTCACATTGTTCTGGTTCATCCTGAAATTCCTCCTAACACGGGCAACATCATCCGATTGGCCGCCAATACGGGTTGCACCTTGCATTTGGTCGAGCCTTTGGGCTTTTCCATGGATGACAAGCACATGCGCCGCGCGGGCTTGGACTATCACGAATACGCCCCTGTGCTGCGCCACGCCGACTGGTCCACGTTCTTGGACAAAGCCCAACCCGACCCCGCGCGCCTGTTTGCCATGACCACCAAAGGCTCACGCACTGCACACGATATGGCGTTTGAGTCGGGCGACTGGTTTGTCTTTGGCTCAGAGACCAGCGGATTGCCGCAAGACATTCGCGAAAGCATTCCCCTTGCCCAGCGCCTGCGTCTGCCCATGCGCGCCGACCAACGCAGCCTGAACCTGTCCAACTCGGTGGCCGTGATCACCTACGAAGCTTGGCGACAAAACGGCTTTGTGGGCAAAGCTTAAAAATCCACGGATGCGCGTCAAGGCTTATGGCGTTTGGCATAAGAAGATATAGCCCTAGGTTTTAAGGCCTCGCCTACACTAGGCCGCTTGACACATATCGTTTAATGACCCTCATGAGCGCTTTTCTCGACGAAGAAGTTTTGTCCGTCCACCACTGGACCGATCGCCTATTTAGCTTCACCACCACACGCGACACCTCGCTGCGTTTTTCCAACGGCCACTTCACCATGATTGGCTTGCGCGGTGACAACGGCAAACCTTTGCTGCGTGCGTACAGCATCGTCAGCGCCAATTACGAAGAACACTTGGAGTTTTTGAGCATCAAGGTGCAAGACGGCCCCCTCACCTCTCGGCTACAACACATCCAAGTGGGCGACAAAATCGTGGTGGGCAAAAAGCCCACTGGCACTTTGCTGATCGATTATTTGTTGCCCGCCAAAAACCTCTACCTCATTGGTACGGGCACGGGCTTGGCCCCTTTCCTCAGCATTGTGCGTGACCCCGAAACCTACGAGCGTTTCGAAAAAGTCATCTTGGTGCACGGTGTGCGCGAAGTCAAAGAGCTGGCCTACCACGACTACTTATGCCAAGAGCTGCCCAAACACGAATTCTTAGGCGAGATGGTCAGCGCCCAAATGCTGTACTACCCCACCGTCACCCGCGAGCCCTTCAAAAACCAAGGCCGCGTGACCTACTTGCTCACCTCCCATAAGCTCACCCAAGATTTGGGTTTGCCCAACATCGACCCAGCCAACGACCGCATCATGATTTGCGGCAGCCCTGAATTGAACAAAGACATGCGTGCCTTGCTCGAAGCCCGCGGGTTCAAAGAAGGCTCCACCACCACCCCTGGCGACTTTGTGGTGGAACGCGCCTTCGTGGAGCAGTGACGTCGTTAGCTCAGGCCTGAA
This sequence comes from Limnohabitans sp., assembly GCA_046052785.1. Classification (GTDB taxonomy): domain Bacteria; phylum Pseudomonadota; class Gammaproteobacteria; order Burkholderiales; family Burkholderiaceae_C; genus Limnohabitans. The sequence goes on from JAVLFR010000236.1 coordinate 15,709, forward strand.
TCGTCAGGCCCACCAAGGCCTCCAGGTCGGCGTGCGACAAACCCGCCACCAGATCGACCAACTGCAAACCGTGCTCGGTCACCTCGAGCGTGGCCAAGTCGGTGTAAATCCGCTTCACGCAAGCCAAACCTGTCAGCGGGTAAGTGCAGGCACGCACCACTTTGCTTTGGCCTTGCTTGGTGAGCAAATCCATCATCACCCAGGTTTGTTTGGCACCGACCGCCAAATCCATCGCCCCGCCAACGGCTGGAATGGCATTGGCTTCGCCCGTGTGCCAATTGGCTAAATCGCCGCGCTCGCTCACTTGAAACGCACCCAACACACAAATATCTAAATGCCCACCACGCATCATGGCAAAGCTGTCGTTGTGGTGGAAATAGGAACCGCCTGGCAACAACGTGACGGGCTGCTTGCCCGCATTGATCAGATCAAAGTCTTCATGCGCTTTGTCAGGCGCAGGGCCCATGCCCAAAATGCCATTCTCACTGTGCAAAATAATCTCCAACCCTTGCGGCAAATGGTTGGCCACCAAGGTGGGCATGCCAATACCCAGGTTCACATACGCACCATCGGGCATGTCTTGCGCCACACGTGCAGCAATTTGGTCTTTGGTTCGAGGGGTGTAGGTCATGATCAAGCCACCTTCTTAAAACCAGCGCCTTGGGTGGATTGCCGAGGCACTGCCACCACGTGACTCACATAGATACCTGGCGTGACCACGCTTTCTGGGTCCAGCGCGCCCAACGCCACCACCTCGTGCACCGAGGCCACGGTGCGTTTGGCCGCAGCGGCCATGACGGGGCCAAAATTACGGGCCGATTTTCGGTAGGTCAGGTTGCCCCATCGGTCGCCCTTCTCGGCTTTGATCAAGGCCAAATCGGCATGAATGGGAAACTCCAACACATGCATGCGGCCGTTGATCTCGCGGGTTTCTTTGGCTGAACCATCGGCGTGTTTGGCCAACGCCGTACCATAACCTGTGGGTGTAAAAAAGCCACCAATGCCTGCGCCTGCCGCGCGAATTCGCTCTGACAAATTACCTTGTGGCACCAGCTCAAGCTCCACCTTGCCAGCGCGGTACAAAGCATCAAAAACATGGCTATCGGCTTGGCGAGGAAAGCTGCAAATAACTTTTCGTACACGCCCAGTTTTCAGCAAACCTGCCAGGCCTGTCTCGCCATTGCCTGCATTGTTGTTGACGATAGTGAGTCCGGAAATAGAACTGTCGCTGATCACCTGAACCAGCCCGTCCAGCAATTCATTGGGAATGCCCGCCGTGCCAAAACCGCCCACCATGATCGTCATGTCATCGGTCAAACCTTGCAAGGCTTGGGCAATGGAATCGGTCACTTTATTGATCATGGCGTGCCTCTGGGTCTCATCTGTGAAGATCGGACTGTAACGAATTAGCTGACTCAGGTGCGCCACAATCACGCTATGTTTGAACCCAGCCAAGCCGATGTTCGGCGCTTCTTCTGTTCGGTCTATGCCAAATGGCGCAATGCCCAGCCCATGGATGCGCTGGAGACTCTGGCCAGCCAGTGGGTGGCCGAGCACCCCGAGTACCACGCTGACTTTGCCGATGTCGATGCCGCGCTCGCCCGCATGTTCGAGGTCAAAGACGGTCAGATCAACCCCTTCTTACATTTATCCATGCACCTGTCGGTCAGCGAGCAATGCTCAATTGACCAGCCGCGTGGCATTCGCCAAGCGGTGGAGCTGCTCAGCGCCAAACGCGACTCACTGCACGATGCCCACCACGAAACCATGGAGGCCTTGGGCCAAATGATTTGGGAAAGCCAACGCAGTGGCCGACCGCCTGATGGCCACGCCTACATCGACGCCGTGCAACGGCGCGCCACCCAAGACTGAGTGCAAGGTCGCATTAAGATCTCACCAAACACAAACAGGAGACACCCATGCGCCGCTTCCCACTTCGCTCACATGTTCGCCGCACCTTGTGTGCCAGTTTTGTCCTCGCCGCGCTCAGCGCCATCGCCCTGCCCGCTGCGCACGCGCAAAACTATCCCAACAAGCCCATCAAATTTGTCATCCCCTTCAGCGCAGGCAGCGCCACCGACAACGTGGGTCGCATCATTGCCCAAGCGATGGGCGATGCGATGGGGCAAACCATCACCGTGGAAAACAAAGCAGGGGCCAATGGCATCTTGGGTGCAGAAGCCGTCAAAAGCGCACCCGCCGATGGCTATACCTTTTTGGTCACCACCAGCACCACCCAAGCCGCCAACGTGCACCTGTACCGCAAGCTGCCGTATGACCCTGTGAAAGACTTCACGCCCATTGGCAAGATTGGCGAAACTGGGTTTATCTTGATGGTCACCACCGAATTTCCTGCCAAAGACATGAAAGAGTTTGTGGCCTACGCCAAAGCCAACCCTGGCAAGCTCGCATTTGGCCACGGCTCTTCGGGCTCGCTCGTGTCTGCCGCCATGCTCACTGAGCTAGCGGGTTTGCAAGCCGTGAACGTGCCCTACAAAAGCATCCCGCCTGCGTTGACCGATTTACTGGGTGGCCAAATTCAATTTGCCTTTGCCGACACGGGCAACGCGGTGTCGCAAATGAACGGCGGGCGCATGCGCGGCCTTGGCGTCACCACCAAAAAACGCGCAGGCAAAGCGCCCCATGTGCCCCCCATTGGTGACACCGTGAAAGACTACAACGTCAGCGCGTGGTTTGGCCTCATGGCCCCCGCTGGCATTCCTGCCGAGGTGCAAAAGAAAGCCACTGCCACTTTGTTAGCCGTGCTGGCCAAACCTGAAGTGCGTGAAAAAATTCAGGGTGTAGGCATTGATTTGGATGTGGAAGACTCAGCCACACTCGCCAAAACCATCGACGCTGAAATTAAAAAATGGGGTGGTTGGGTCAAAACAGCGGGCATCACACCTGAATAAGGTCAGTTCAGCGCACACAATAAAAATTCACCGGCATATGGTTCACCTCTGCTGGTGTTCTTATTGGTGAAGGGTTGCGCGTGTCAGGGTTCAACACCCTATTAAAAAAGCCCGCATATGCGGGCTTTGTCATATACAAACCAAGTTTTAACGGAACTTGCTTTGCGGAACGGTCTTGAGATCGCCTTGTTGCGAAGCCATGTAACTGGCCAATTCTTTGAGCTCGGCTGGGGTGAACTGCTTGGCAATACCGCCCATCACGCCGTTGTTGCGGCCCCAAGTCGCATTGCCTTCAACCTTGTAGGACTTCAAAGCCACAAACAAGTAGTCGGCATGTTGGCCCGCAATTTTGGGGTAGCTCGGGTCGATGGGCTTGGCAAAGTTTTCGCCATGGCACGAAGCGCAAGCGCCTTTGGCCAACAAGGGGGCGACCTTGGCATTGGGCTCAGTGGCTTTGGCAGGTAAGACCGCACCTTCGACTTTGCCGTGGTTGGCGTAGTAAGCAGCAATGTCGGCCATGTCTTGATCAGTCATGCTTGTGGCAATACCGCGCATGGTGGGGTGCTTACGCTCGCCTTTTTTGTAGGCGTTCAACACAGTGGTGATGTATTTTTCGCTTTGGCCTGAAATTTTGGGGACTTTGTAAACTTCTGGAAAGCTGGCCTGGTAGCCCACAATACCGTGGCAACCGATGCACATGGCAATTTTGGTGGCGCCTGCGTTAGCATCGCCTTTGACGTCTTGCGCATAGGCCAAAGAAGTCACCGCAGATACAGTCAGAGCAAACACGATCGAGACAAACTTTTTCATTGAGAAACCACAATCCCTAGAGGTTGATATAGGTCAAATAATAGACGGAAAAACGATGAAATTCACAGGTACAGACAACTACGTTGCAACCCAAGATTTGATGTTGGCAGTCAATGCCGCCATTGCCCTGAAACGCCCTTTGTTGGTCAAGGGTGAGCCAGGAACAGGTAAGACAATGTTAGCAGAAGAGGTGGCCCAGGCCTTGGGTTTACCCTTGTTGCAGTGGCATATCAAATCAACCACCAAGGCCCAGCAAGGTTTGTACGAGTACGACGCAGTCAGTCGTTTGCGTGACAGCCAAATGGCCGATGACCAAAGCAGCGAGCGGGTCAAGGACATCAACAACTACATCCTCAAGGGGGTGTTGTGGCAAGCTTTCACAGCCGATGAGCCCGTGGCTTTGCTGATTGATGAAATTGACAAGGCGGACATTGAGTTTCCCAACGACTTACTACGCGAGCTCGACCGTATGGAGTTTTATTGCTACGAGACGCGCCAACTGATCAAGGCCAAAAATCGCCCTTTGGTGTTTATCACCTCCAATAATGAGAAAGAGCTACCGGACGCGTTTTTGCGCCGCTGCTTTTTTCACTACATCAAGTTTCCAGATGCCGACACCATGCGCCACATCGTGCAGGTGCACTTCCCCACCATCAAACAAGACTTGCTGAAGGTGGCGATGAAGACTTTCTTTGACATTCGCAACTTGCCGGGTCTGAAAAAGAAACCGTCCACCAGTGAGTTGATTGATTGGCTCAAGCTGTTGGTGGCAGAAGACATTCCACTGCATGCGCTGCAAACCGCAGACGACAAGGTGTCGATCCCGCCGCTGTCTCTTATACACATCTGACGCTGCCGACGAAGCTAGAAGTGTAGATCT
>JAVLFR010000237.1:0-4162 GCA_046052785.1 Limnohabitans sp.
CACTTATGCGATCGTCGGCAGCGTCAGATGTGTATAAGAGACAGGCCAAGGGCGTGGCCCACCCATGACATGCCAATGCATGTGGTGAACTTCTTGCCCGCCCTCGGCCCCTGTGTTAGTCACGAGGCGAAAGCCCCCATCGGGGTAAGGTCTTGCGCCTTCTTGGAAAGCCAGCTTGGGCGCCAACAACATCATGCGACCAAGCAAACCTTCGTGTTCGGGCGTGGCATGCGCCACTGAGGCAATGTGCAGCTTGGGAATGATCAAAAAGTGCACAGGCGCCCAGGGGTTGATGTCGTGAAACGCGAAAATTTCGTCGTCCTCGTACACCTTGCGCGACGGGATTTGGCCCGCGATGATTTTGCAAAAAATGCAGTTCACGTCTGTCATGTTGTTCTCACTCGCCTGCAGCTTCTCGGTCTTGCGCTTTGCGCAAGGCTTTTTCTTCCAGCCCACTGAGGCCTTCGCGGCGCGCCAACTCGTCCACCACATCGGCGGGCTTGAGTCCATAGTGCGCCAGGGCAATCATGCTGTGAAACCACAGATCAGCCACCTCGTAGACCAGCTTCGCGGGGTCGCCCCCGTGGTCCACGTCTTTGGCGGCCATCACGGTTTCGGTGGCTTCTTCGCCAATCTTCTTTAAAAAGGCATCTGGGCCTTTGTGCAGCAAGCGCGAGACGTAGCTCTTCTCGGGGTCGCCACCGTTGGCAGGCTTGCGGCTTTCAATCACGTCGGCCAGACGTTGCAAGGTGTCTAAGTTATTCGGGGCACTCATGGTGTTCACTTGTAGATGGATTCGGGGTCTTTCAACACAGGCTCGCAAGCGTGCCACGCTTGCCCTTCAAGGCGCTGGTAAAAGCAGCTATGGCGACCAGTATGGCAGGCAATGCCAGGCTGGTGCCCTTCTTGCGTCACCTGGAGCAACACCACATCGTTATCGCAGTCGAGGCGGATGTCGTGCACCGTCTGCACATGACCCGACTCCTCGCCCTTGAACCACAGCTTGTTGCGTGAGCGGCTGAAATACACCGCACGCTTGAGCTCGGCCGTTTTTTGCAGCGCCTCGCGGTTCATCCACGCAAACATCAGCACATCGCCGCTGTCTTTTTCTTGGGCGATCACGGGCACCAGTCCCTTGTCGTCCCATTTGATGTTGTCGAGCCAATTCATAGGGGGGTGATCTTACTCAGTAGTGAAACCTCAATTGGGCAATTTCCAACTGATCCCCCGTCACGCGGTAGACCATGCGGTGTTCGTCATTGATTCGCCGCGACCAAAAGCCTGTCAGTGCATGCTTCAAAGGCTCGGGCTTACCTATGCCCGTATATGGGTCACGCGCAGTCGCCTCAATCAACTTGTTGATGCGCTCCACCAGTTTACGGTCTTGCTTTTGCCAGTGGAGGTAATCCTCCCAGGCCAACTCCCCAAAAATCAGCTTCACTTGATCAACTCGCGCTCAACAGCCTGCCCCGCATTGAGCTGGGCAATAGACGCCAGCAAGCGTCGAGCGTTGGCGGGTGTGCGCAGCAAATAAGCGGTTTCTTCTAGCGCTTTGTAATCATCGAGCGAAAGCATCACCACCGATTGATCGCCATTGCGCGTGATGATCAAAGGCTCGTGGTCCTCACACACACGGTCCATCACGCTAGCCAAATTGGCGCGTGCAGTGCTGTAAGTCATGGCGTCCATAGTTACCTCAATATGTACAAAAATTGGTACAACTATAACGATTCATGAACCAAAACGCAACGCAAGCTACATCACACCTGAACCTGATTCATCTTCACCACCAACGATGGTTTGGCGCGAAAGCTTGGATTTAATCGATCCGCCTCGACCATATGAGGCGCTAGATCGTGCGCATCTAGCGCAGCTTGTGTGGCCCAATGCTCAACCAGCACAAACTTGTTCTCATCGCTGGCATCGGCAAACAAGTCGTATTGCAAACATCCTGGTTCAGCGAGGACCAGCGGCTTGAGTCTTTGATAGGCTTCTAGTTGTTGTTGCCGCTTGCCGGGTTGAACCTCGATCAGGACAAGAAGATGGACGGCAGACATGATGGGTTTCCTTTCTCCAAGAGGAATAAAGAATAACCTAATAGTTCTAATAAATAGGTTTTCTGATTCTTTTTTTAACGCGCATCACAAGCGCACAGGAATCCCGCGCTCTCGCATGCGCTCTTTGGCCTGCTGCACGGTGTATTCGCCGTAATGGAAGATGCTCGCCGCCAGCACGGCATCTGCGCCGCCGATGCTCACGCCGTCGGCCAAGTGGTCGAGGTTGCCCACGCCGCCTGAGGCGATCACGGGCACGCTCACGGCGTCGCTCACGGCGCGGGTGAGCTGCAGGTCAAAGCCGCTTTTGGTGCCGTCGCGGTCCATGCTGGTGAGCAAGATTTCGCCCGCGCCGTATTCGGCCATTTGCGTGGCCCAGGCCACCGCGTCCAGACCCACGTTTTTGCGGCCGCCGTGGCTGTACACGTCCCAGCCGGGGCCCATGGGCAAACCGTTGGCGCCGATGCGCTGCTCGTCTTCGGGGGTGCGGCGCTTGGCGTCGATGGCGACCACGATGCACTGCGCGCCGTACTTGGCCGAGGCCTCGCGGATGACCTGCGGATTGGCAATGGCCGCCGAGTTGAAGCTGGTTTTGTCGGCGCCCGCGTTCAGCAGGCGGCGCACGTCTTCGACCGTGCGCACACCGCCGCCCACGGTGAGCGGGATGAATACCTGGCTGGCCACCGCCTCAATGATGTGGAGGATCACATCACGCCCGTCGCTGGTGGCGGTGATGTCCAAAAAGGTGAGCTCATCCGCGCCTTGGTCGTTGTAGCGGGCCGCGATCTCGACCGGGTCGCCGGCGTCGCGCAGCTCCACAAAGTTCACGCCTTTGACGACGCGGCCGCCGGTCACGTCGAGGCAGGGAATGATGCGCTTAGCCAGCATAGAGGTCCAAAGAGTTTTTCAAGAAGTAGTCAAACGCTGCCAGCCCACCCATTGGCCGCCCGCGGGAATCGAGAGGGGGTCAAACACCTGCCCGGCTTCCACGCACAGCATGCGCGCAAAGCCTTGTGCAGGCATGTCGGCCAGCGCCGCGCACTTGGTCTCGCCTGGGTTCCACACCACCGAGTTGGCCCATGAGGGGCTTTGTTCAATTTGCAGGGTGCTTGTGCCGTCTTGCAGGTGTAGTGAGTTGGCAGCGGCGCTTTCACCCCATGAGTACACACGGTCAAACTCGCCATCAAAGTAAAGCGCCTCGTCGGCTAGGCCATGCACATCGGCTACTGCGTCCCACTCGGGGCGGCCGCCTAGGCCACGCAACTCGGTCAGGTCGATGTCGTCCACCGCTAGGTAGGTGTGCAGAGCGCCAGAAAAATGCAAATCGTTGTGCAGTTCGGTATTGTTGACGGTGAGCGTGAGGGTGAGCTGGCTCCGCGTCATCGCCACGCGCAGCACAGCCACAAAGGCTTGCTGCCAAATGGCGAGTGTGTCGGGGTTGGTGCTGAGGGTGAAGTCGATGTGGGCGGCGTCTCCATCAGCCACCACCCCGCCTGCGGCCCAAGCCATCTTGCGCGCAAAGCCATGCTTGGGCAAAGTGCCGCGTTGGTTGAATTGGGGAAAGCACACGGGCACACCGCCGCGGATGGCGGACTTGCCATCCCACAGATTATTGGGGCTTAGAAACAAACGCTCGCGGCCTTGGCTGACCCACGACAACACATGCGCGCCTTGCAGGGCCACCAGCACGGTGTCGCCGCAAGGCAAGGTCAAGCGCTGGCAGGCGAGACCTTGGAATTGCGCATCAGCCATTGAGTTCGTCAGCGCGGGCTTGGGCTTTTTCAAAGTCCAAATCACCGCTGTAAATGGCGCGACCGCAAATCACGCCTTCCACGCCCTCGTCTTCCACGGCGCACAGTTGTTCGATGTCGGCCATATTGGACAAACCGCCAGAGGCGATGATGGGAATAGACACGGCTTGAGCCAGTTTGACGGTGGCGTCGATGTTGATGCCGCTGAGCATGCCGTCACGACCGATGTCGGTGTAAATGATGGACTCCACCCCGTAGTCTTCAAACTTTTTACCAAGGTCAGCCACGTCGTGGCCCGTGAGCTTGCTCCAACCATCCGTCGCCACCTTGCCGTCTTTGGCATCAAGGCCGACAATG
>JAVLFR010000238.1:0-1868 GCA_046052785.1 Limnohabitans sp.
CGGGAACACATTACGTCATAGGGCTGCGTCAAACTTTCGACGCGGGCGTGCAAGCCTTTGAGGTTGGGCAATTTGAGGGTGGCCGACACCTGCTGGATAAAAGCGGCTTTTTTGGCCACCGTGTCCACGCACGTGACGGACACGTCTGGGCAAGTGATGGCGATGACCACACCAGGCAGACCCGCGCCCGACCCCACATCCAGCAGACTAAATGGTGTCGGCGTCATGCGAGCCAGCTCACGGCGCAGCGGGGCAACGACCGCCAAGCTGTCGAGCAGGTGATGGGTGAGCATTTCGTTGGCATCCCGCACCGCAGTCAGGTTGTAGACCTTGGTCCACTTGCCTATCAAATCCAGATAGGCCAAGAGCAGGTCCTGCTGCTGCGCCGACACATCCAAACCCAAGGCATCAAGCCCCGTTTGCAGGGCGGGCAACAACGGATGCATCAAACGGGCTCGCCCGGCTGCGAGGCAGACACCTCTTGGGCAAAACCTCTGACGCGCGAGCGCTTGAGGTGAATCAACAACAAAGAGGTGGCGGCGGGCGTGACGCCCGACAAGCGGGAGGCCTGCCCCAGGGTTTCAGGGCGTTGGCGACTCAGGCGCTGGCGCACCTCGAACGACAAGGCGGTGACTTGGTGGTAGTCCAAATCTTCGGGGAGTTTGAGGTTTTCGTAGTGCGCCGCGCGCGCCACCTCGTCTCGCTGGCGATCGATGTAGCCCGAGTATTTGGCTGCAATCTCAATTTGCTCAATGATGGCGCGGGTGGTTTCACGTGAAACATCATCGCCCGCCAAGCCGTCGGCCACCTCTTGATTTTGATATTTGGCGCCATCCAAAGACATGAGGGCTTGGTAGTGCACATCGGGGCGACGAAGCAGTTCTGCCAAGTTGTACTCGCGGTCGATGGCCTTGCCCAACACACGCTCGGACTCCTCGACGGGCAGGTTGCGGGGATTAACCCAAATGGATCTCAATCGCTCGGTTTCACGTGAAACAGCTTCTTGCTTGCGGCTAAAAGACGTCCACCGGGCATCGTCGACCAGGCCCATTTGACGACCTATTTCGGTGAGGCGCGTGTCGGCATTGTCTTCGCGTAGCTGCAAACGGAACTCCGCACGGCTGGTGAACATGCGGTAAGGCTCAGTGACACCCTTGGTCGTGAGGTCGTCAACCAACACGCCCAAGTAAGCTTGGTCACGGCCCGGCGTCCAGGCGCCCCCAAAGTCATTCGGCGCGCCGGCCAAGCTGCGGCATTGCAAGGCGGCGTTGATGCCCGCGAACAAGCCTTGGGCCGCCGCTTCCTCGTAACCCGTGGTGCCGTTGATTTGACCCGCAAAAAACAAGCCCCCAATCGCACGTGTTTCAAAGCTGCGCTTGAGCGCGCGGGGGTCAAAGTAATCGTACTCAATGGCATAGCCAGGGCGAATGATGTGGGCGTTTTCCAACCCCTTCATCGAGCGCACCAAGTCGTATTGAATGTCAAACGGCAAACTGGTGCTGATGCCGTTGGGGTAGTACTCGTGCGTGGTCAGGCCTTCGGGCTCTAAAAATATTTGATGGCTGTCTTTGTCCGCGAAGCGGTTGATCTTATCTTCCACACTCGGGCAGTAGCGTGGGCCAACCCCCTCTATCTTGCCTGTGAACATCGGGCTTCTGTCAAAGCCAGAGCGGATGATGTCATGTGTACGCGCATTGGTGTGGGTGATCCAACAGGGCATGTGTGGCGGGTGCATGCTCGCACGCCCCATGTAACTGAACACCGGCACCTCGCCCAACACGCCTGCCGACGGTGCGCCTGTGGTGGTTTGGTTGGCCACGCCGTCGCCGGGTTGCTCCATGCATTGGCTGAAGTCAATCGTGCGGCCA
>JAVLFR010000239.1:0-2018 GCA_046052785.1 Limnohabitans sp.
ATCGGTGTGTTGTCACAACACGCGCTGCATGGACATCAAAAAGAACACGGCGCTAGCGTCATTGACGTTTCAGGATTCCCATTGCGCTCTGCATGGCATTTGGTTCATCTGGCCTCCAAAAATCTATCCCCAATCGCACTCGCCTTTAAACGGCACATCATGAGTGACAAAAAACTGGGTCACTAAACTCTCACAATGAAAAATTTTGATGTTGTGATGGTGGGCGCTGGGGCTGCGGGCTTGTTTTGTGCAGGCGTGGCCGCCCAACAGGGTTTGCACGTGCTAGTTCTTGACCACAGCGACAAGGTGGCCGAAAAAATTCGCATCTCAGGCGGCGGGCGCAGCAACTTCACCAACCGCGAGCTCGATGTGCGCGCCCCACACAAGCATTTTTTAGGCGACAACCCGCAGTTTTGCCGCAGCGCCCTGTCGCGCTTCACCCCGCAAGACTTTGTGGCGCTCATGCAAAAGCACCACATTCCGTTTCATGAAAAACACAAAGGCCAGCTGTTTTGCGACCGCTCCGCCGAAGACCTGATTCAAATGCTTTTGGCCGAATGCCACGGCTCAGCCAACGGCGGCAGTGTGACACGCTGGCAGCCTTGCAGCCTCAAGGGAATTCGCTACTCAGACGCGGTGCCAGAGGCGCAACGCTACGCAGTCGACACGGACCAAGGCCTCGTGCAAGCGGCGGCTGTGGTGGTGGCCACAGGCGGCTTGTCGATTCCCAAAATTGGCGCGACCGATATAGGCTATCGACTGGCCAAGCAGTTTGGCTTGCGCGTGGTCGAGACGCGCCCAGGCCTGGTGCCCTTAACCTTTGACGGTGCAGCATGGGCACCCTATGCCCAACTCTCGGGCCTGTCTTTGCCCGTGCGCATTGAGACTGGCGCGAAGAAAACGCTGCAAAGTTTTGACGAAGACTTGCTCTTCACCCACCGGGGTTTATCGGGCCCAGGCGTGCTGCAAATCTCCAGCTACTGGCAAGTGGGCAGCGACTTGCGCATCAACCTGGCCCCAGAGGTCGATCTGCAAGAGGCACTCATGACCGCCAAGCAGCACTCCAAAAAGCGCATCGCCAATGAACTCAACGCTTGGGTGCCCTCGCGCTTGGCCGACACCTGGACCAGCCAAGACCCCGCATGGCAGCGTCCCGTGATGGAGGCCAGCGACAAAGCCCTGAACCTCTTGGCCCAGCGCTTAGCCGCTTGGCCCCTCACCCCTACGGGCACCGAGGGTTACAAAAAAGCCGAAGTCACCGTGGGTGGCGTGGACACCCGAGATTTGTCGCAGCAAACCATGGAATCCAAACAACCGGGCCTGTATTTCATTGGCGAAGTGGTGGACATCACGGGCTGGCTGGGTGGCTATAACTTCCAATGGGCCTGGTCGAGCGCCCACGCCTGCGCAAAAGCCTTGGGTGCGACTTTAAAACCGCAGTTTTAGTCGCTATAATTTCCGTCTTTGCTGGCAAACCCCCAACGGCCTGATCAACTTTATGTTGGGGAACACCGCAGGCAAGGCGCTTAGGCTCGATCTTCCTTGGCACCCTCTGACTGCAAATAATTGGAAATTTTGGTAATGACCACCATCCGTGTAAAAGAAAACGAACCGTTTGATGTCGCGCTGCGTCGCTTCAAGCGCACCATTGAAAAATTGGGTCTGTTGACCGACTTGCGCGCTCGCGAGTTTTACGAAAAGCCAACCGCTGAACGTAAACGCAAAAAAGCAGCAGCCGTGAAACGCAACTACAAGCGCATCCGCAGCATGCAGTTGCCCAAGAAGCTGTACTAAGCAGCCTCTGCCCCAAAAAAGCTCGCTAGGGACGCCTCAGCGGGCTTTTTTTTCGGACACTATGCCTAACAAGGAATACACCATGAGCCTCAAAGCACAAATCACCGAAGACATGAAAACCGCCATGCGCGCCAAAGACAGCGTGCGCTTGGGCACGATCCGCTTGCTTCAGGCCGCCATGAAGCAAAAAGAAGTCGATGAGCGCGTGGAATTGGACGATGTCA
>JAVLFR010000240.1:0-3589 GCA_046052785.1 Limnohabitans sp.
TTCGCCTTTGATGAGCTTTGTCATCACCTCGGGCGAGGCGGTTCGAATGGCGCTGTTTTGCACGTAAATCAAGTCGCCTGCATCTGTTTCTAAGGCATAACGGGCATCGAGTTCTGCCAATTGCGGATTCACGATCAGTTGAAAGTCGGCGCCGCCCGGCATCACACGTGCTGTCCACCCATTGCCATGGGCAGTGCCGCCTAGGATGGCGATGAGTCGTCGGGTGCCATGTAGGGTTTGGCCCACCTCGATGGGTTTGGCAACTTCAACGGATAGGTCGGCGAAGAATTTCAGTTCAGGGGTTTGTAAATTCAACATAGACAAAGGGTAATCCCAATAGAGCTAACGTCATGTCATCCCTTAGGATGACATGACGTTAGGCTAAGAATTTTTAATATGCGTCAATGGAATTTGCATTCACCTTGCGCGCATGTCCATGCGCTGGATGGCTTGATCGGATTGATGGGCCAAAAAGATTTTGAAACCCAATTTTTGTCCCATCTGCAAGACGTGGTGCCGGCCGCGTCTTATTCCATCTACAGAACTGGTCGCCAATGCGTGCCCACCCGCTTCATGTCCGCAAGTTGGGGGGTGGCCGATCACACCCAAGCCTGCTGGAACGCTTACTTGTCTGGCCCGCAAAAGAACGACCAGACGCTGGCTGCACCTGTGATGGAGAGTGGTCATGCCATGTTGTGCCACATCACTGACAAAGAAATTCCAGCGCAACACAAAGCCCTGGTGTACGAGCCGCACGGCATGAAAGAGCGGTTGTCTGTCATTCAACAGGAGTCGAACTCTGTATTTGCAATTAACTTTTACCGTCATGTGCACCAGCATCCCTTTACCGATGCCCATTTGTCAAATTTGGCTGCTTTAGCGCCAGTCTTGCTGACGTTGGTACAAAAGCAAATTACCCTCTCCACACCTCAAGTGCCAAGCGATTTGCGAGACTTAGGGTATTGGGCTAATAAGCTTATCAAACTAAATTCAACGTTAACGGCGCGTGAGGTAGAGGTTTGTGTGCGTTTGCTCAAAGGCATGACCCAAGATGGCATTGCATCTGATTTGGGCTTGTCATTGGCCACGGTGAAAACTTATCGCAATCGTGCATTCGCCCGATTAGGGATTCACTTTAAGAGTCAATTGTTTTCGCTGTTTTTGCATTGAGTTGAATCAACGCATTTGCGGACAAAAAGGGGGAGGATCAACCCACAATGGTCTGATAAGCCGCCAAGTCCATCAAGCCATCCCACTCAGCCGGGTGGGTCAGTTTGACCTTGTAAAACCAGCCCGCCCCCTCTGGGTCGCTGTTGGCCAAGGCGGGGTCGGCGTGCAAGGCTTCGTTGTGTTCGAGGATTTCCACACTCGCAGGCATGTGCACGTCGGCGGCGGCTTTGACCGACTCGACCACACCGGCCACAGTGCCTTGTGCGAAAGTTTTGCCGACGTCTGCGAAGTCAACAAACACGATGTCGCCCAGCGTGTCTTGTGCGTGCTGGGTGATGCCCACCAAAGCCGTGTCGCCCTCGATGCGAATCCAGGTGTGTTCTGCGTGATATTTGTTCATAGTTTTTACATGCCACTGTAGTTGGGGCCGCCACCGCCTTCAGGCGTGACCCACACAATATTTTGGGTGGGGTCTTTGATGTCACAGGTCTTGCAATGCACGCAATTTTGCGCGTTGATTTGCAAGCGGTCTGTTTGGTCGTCGTTTTTGACATATTCGTACACGCCTGCGGGGCAATAGCGGCTCTCGGGCCCCGCGTAAGTCGCAAGGTTGATGTTCACCGGTACTGACGCGTCTTTGAGCGTCAAGTGCGCGGGTTGGTTTTCTTCATGGTTGGTGTTGCTGATGAACACACTGCTCAAGCGGTCAAAGGTGAGCTTGCCGTCGGGCTTGGGGTAGTCGATGGGGGCGTGCAGTGCGGCAGGCTCGAGGCAAAGATGGTCGGGCTTGCTGCCATGCAAGGTCCAAGGGGGTGAGGTGACGCCGAGCTTGGGCAAGAGCCATTGCTCGATGCCCGTCATCACGGTGCCGACTTTCATGCCTTTTTTGAACCACAGTTTGAAATTGCGGGTTTGCTGGAGTTCTTGGTTCAGCCAGCTCTTTTCGAAAGCGGCTGGATAAGCTTTAAGAACATCGTGGGCCCGTCCTGATGCGACGGCTTCAAACGCCGCATCAGCCGCCAACATGCCGCTTTTGATGGCGGCGTGGCTGCCTTTGATGCGGGCCGCATTCAAGTAGCCCGCGTCGCAACCAATAAGTGCACCGCCAGGGAACACGGTGTTGGGCAGGGCTTGCGGCGTGCCATTGTTGATGGCGCGTGCGCCGTAGCCAATGCGCTTCGCGCCCTCGAGGTGGGCCGCAATGGCTGGGTGGGTTTTCCAGCGCTGCATTTCTTCAAAGGGGCTGAGCCATGGGTTTTTGTAATCCAAGCCCAGCACAAAGCCGAGGGTGACTTTGTTGTCTTCGAGGTGGTACAAAAAGCCGCCGCCAAACGTGTCGTCTTGCATTGGCCAGCCAGAGGTGTGCACCACCAAGCCAGGCTTGGCTTTGGAAGGGTCGACTTCCCACAATTCTTTGATGCCGATGGCGTAGGTTTGGGGGTCGCGGCCTTCGGCCAAGTTGTATTTGGCAATGACTTGTTTGCCCAAGTGGCCTCGGGCGCCTTCGGCAAAGATGGTGTACTTGGCGTGCAACTCCATACCGAGTTGGAAGCTGTCGGTGGGCTCGCCATCTTTGCCCACGCCGAGGTTGCCTGTGGCAACGCCTTTGACGGCACCAGCTTCGTTGTAGAGCACCTCGGCGGCTGTGAAACCTGGAAAGATTTCAACGCCCATCGATTCAGCGTGCGCCGCCATCCACTTCACCACGTTGCTGAGGGACACCACAAAGCAGCCGTCGTTGTGAAAATTGCGGGGCATCAACCCATTGGGCACGCGGATGCTGCCAGTTTCGGTGAGGGTGAGCAATTCGTCGCCCGTGACTGCTTGGTTCAACGGGCAGCCAAGTTCGTGCCAGTTGGGGATGAGCTCGGTGATGGCTTTGGGGTCCATCACTGCCCCTGACAAGATGTGCGCGCCCGGCTCTGAGCCTTTTTCCAGCACCACCACAGATACCTCTTGGCCTTTTTCAGCGGCCAGTTGTTTGATGCGAATGGCCGTGGCCAGTCCACCCGGGCCGCCGCCGATGACAAGCACGTCGTAGTCCATGGCTTCGCGTGGGCCGAACTGGGCGAGGATGTCTTCTTGTGTCATGTGTCTTGTTTCAGTCTTTTGTCAGAGGTGAGACAGATTTTAGGGCCTGAGACATACGTACTTGTCATAATGAAAGCACGTAACAAATTGGAGGTCAGCATGGCTTACAGCATGGATTTGTCGGGCCGCGTGGCTTTGGTCACTGGCGCATCCAGTGGATTGGGGGCGCAATTTGCCCGTACCCTGTCTCGTGCGGGGGCTGCCGTGGTGCTGGCCAGTCGGCGCGTAGAAAAGCTCAAAGAGCTGCGCGCCGAAATTCAATCCGAAGGCGGCGATGCCCATGTGGTGAGTCTGGATGTGACGACTTTGGGCAGTATCCAATCGGCCG